>NZ_CADBFF010000007.1:0-111290 GCF_902793885.1 uncultured Succiniclasticum sp. | reverse complement strand
ATATCTTGCTGCATAAGAAAAACGCTGACAACACGAAATCGTCAGCGTCTCAAAACTTTATTTTATTTCATTGTCCTCTTGACGGGGAGCGGTTCAAAACGGCAAGCTGTTTTTTTCTGACTGTGGATGTTCGTCTGAAGCGGTTCCGGTTCTGTCAGGATTCTCTGGACGAGTTGGTCGGGAAGAACTTTCCATTCTCCGCGCCGTTATTTCCTTCGTACTTAGTCGGAGTGTCAGGGGTAGGTAATTTTTCATAGCGGACGCCTGCGCCGCCGTTGTATTTTGCCAGCAGCTTCTTGTAAAGTGTTGTCCAGTCGTCGAAAATCTTAACTGCGTTCTGGTTGAGGGCTTCACTGAATTTCTCTTTAGAGAGTCCCTGGGACGAGTTGACAAGCTGCAGGGATTTTTCTTCCGACTGACGGATCGATTCAAGGACGGTGGGGTACATAATGTTATAATAGCCTTGCGTCAGCGCCATGACGTGATTTGATGCCCAGTACATCTTTGAGTCGTCATAGGTGTCGCGCAGGGCTTTGCTGTATGCTTCGGGCAGATCCGCCAGGGTGAAGGGGACAAAAGGGTTCGTGCCCGGTTCATTTGTTGAGTACCAGACAACGGGTGAAGGAAGCTTATCGTTGAGCTGGGCTACATACGTGTAACTGGTTTTTGCCGATAAGATGCCGCGCTCGCCTTTTTCGCTCTCGTAATGGTAAGGGGAACCGTACAGTCCTGCGAGAGGACTTTTTGACTTATCGAACCCGGTGTCTTTGTAGTAATCGCGATGCAGGCTGATAATGTCGGCGACGGTCAGCTTTTTGTCAGGGCGGACAGACATAGGGTATGTCTTTGAGTCCCAGCTTTCCGCTGCGGGCGACAGATTCAGCGACGGAGCTGCAGTGCTCAGGCCGCGCCATACGCGCCGTAAGGAATAATACGGATGGTTATATTCGCCTGCCTTAAGGGATCTTACCCAGTCCATGTTACCCTGCTCATCGTACACAGCCCAGCCCAGTTCCTTAAAGCGCTTGGGAAGATTCGGATTAAAGATCTGATCTTCGCTGCCTTCTTTAATACCGCGGATCCGCAGTTGGTTTGCCGCTATGAAAAAGTGTCCGTCGGGAATTCGTTCCGCGATCCAGAAGCCGCCTTTGCCTTCAGGGTCAGGCTGCATCTCAAACACCCATCCTTCCTCTCTGTCTGCGACGATCAGGGTTTCTGCAGTACCCCACAAACCGTGTTCATCAATCAGGCTGCCCATGAGTTTAACCGCTTCCCGGGCCGTCTTGCTGCGCTCGAGAGCAACGCGCCCCAGTTCATCTGCATAGAATAATCCGGTTCCGTTTTTAAAAGGCGCTTCGGGCAGATGGCTGGACAAATCGGTGCATTCGCCCAGCATTACGCCGTGTTCATTTACAATGGGGTAGGAGGAGTCAATGTAAGCATAGGTATGTTCTGCTTCCGGAATGTGGCCGATGGGTTTCGTGTGAGGCCTGCCGGGGTAGTTGTAACCCTCTCCCCGCTCCGGAGCCACAAGATACGGGTGTTCGAAAGAATTATAGTCCGGCATGTCGCCGAGCGCTGAGGCAGCAGGATAAATGGGACGGAGACTGCCTTTCGGATGCTTCTTTGCCGGAACGAAAGTTGCGTTACAATCGATGCCGAACCCGTCATTGGAGTGTGAAACCAGCACGCTTCCGTCCGCCGACGCGCCTTTAGTTACTAACATGATCGTGCATGCGTCGACGCTTGCGTTCATAAGTAATAATAATGTCATTCCCGCTACAATCTTTTTTAACATATTTTTCGCCTCCTTTTTTCTGAAATAATGATATGTAAAAAATAGGAAAATGAAGCCTTACGGAAGTGAATCAGTGGCATGAGCCGGACATCAGTGTCCGAAGATTGCAATGTAGCCCTGCACGAAAATGTACAATACAACCAACGGCAGAAGGTACGTCAGATAGAAGCGCAGCCATTTGGGGAAGGCCACACCGTTTCCGGTGTCCGCTTCTTTGATGAAATTATCCCAGCCCCAGCCGTAACGACTGGTACAGAAGGCAAGGTAAACCAGACTGCCCAAAGGCAGCAGGTTGTTGCTGACCACAAAGTCTTCCAGATCCAGCACACCGGTACCTTTGCCCAGAGGCTGAAAGCTGCTCCAGATGTTGAAACCGAAAATACAGGGCAGGGACAATACAATAATGGTAACCGTACCCATCTTAATAACGCTCTTGCGTTCCCAGCCGGTCAGGTCGCAGATGCAGGCAATCAGGTTTTCAAACACTGCAATGACCGTGGACATGGCGGCAAAAGTCATGAACAGGAAGAACAGGGAGCCCCAGAACTGTCCGCCCGCCATATGATTGAATACATTGGGCAGCGTGATGAACAGCAGGTTGGGCCCCGCACCCGGATCCACGTTAAATGCCGAGCAGGCCGGGAAGATAATCAGACCGCTCATGATGGCTACAAAGGTATCCAGCAAAATTACGCAGATGGCTTCGCCGGTAAGCCGTTTCTCTTTTCCAATGTAGCTTCCGAAGATAGCCAGGGCGCCGATACCCAGACTCAGTGTAAAGAACGCCTGGCCCATGGCGGCGAAGATGACTTCGTTGGCTCCGTATTTGGTGAGGCGGCTGAAATCAGGCTGCAGGAAATAGGCGAGGCCGTTTTCCCCGCCGGGCAGCATGACGGAATTGACGGCTAATGCAATCATAAGGAACAACAGGCAGGTCATCATAAATTTGGTGATCCGTTCCACGCCGGCCTCTACGCCCAGATAGCAGACCCCGAAACCGAGAATGACGGCCAGAGCCATGTACCCGATCATGGTGACGGGGTCGGAAACCAGACCGCCCAGTACGCCGCCGATATCTTTGGCAGCCATACCCACGAAGGCGCCTGTTACCATTTTGTAAAGATAATAGAACATCCAGCCGGTGATGGTGGTGTAGTACATCATCAGCATGGCGTTGCCTAAAATACACCCGTATTTATACAGATGCCATTTCGTTCCCTTGGGTTCCAATTTGTCAAAAGAAAGCGCCGCACTGCGCTTGCTGGCCCGGCCTACGGCAAATTCGGCAACCATAATGGGGAGCCCCAGGATTGCCAGAAAGAAAAGATAAATCAGTACGAAGGATGCGCCTCCGTATTTGCCGGTGATAAAAGGAAAGCGCCAGACATTGCCTAAACCGATGGCACAGCCTGCCGATACTAAAATGAAGCCCAGACGGGTTGAAAAGGTTCCTCGTTCCATAATATGCCTCCCGCATAAATCTGTTATTGCTATTATCCTCTATTATAGCAAGTTGTCACAAAAAAAGTAAATACTATCTTAAAAATAGTATAAAATACTGACTGAAAGGTAGCTTCGTGACAATGGAGGGGGATGGCACTATAGTATGAAAAGCGGAGAAACACAAGGTATTTATTGACTAATGAACCTTGATGTGGTTTAATAACTAATAGAATATTTTTCTATATTGATAGAATAATATCCGATATGTTCAAAATCGGTGTTTTGAAATGCAAGGAGGAATAAGAATGAGCTTTTACAGTGAGTTTAAAGAATTTGCAGTACGCGGAAATGTTGTAGATATGGCAGTTGGCGTTGTGATCGGCGGCGCTTTCGGCAAAATCGTGACTTCCTTTGTAAATGATATCGTGATGCCGCCCTTAGGCAAGCTGGTGGGTGATGTGGACTTTTCCAATTTGTTCATCAACCTGACGGATAAGAACTACGCAACCCTGGCAGAAGCCAAAAAGGCCGGCGCGGCTGTTATTGCTTATGGCTCTTTTATTAATACGGTTATTGATTTCCTGTTAGTTGCCTTTGCTGTTTTTGTGGTAATCAAGCAGATCAACCGTATGCGCAAACCGGCAGAGGAACCGGCTCCGGCCCGTACCTGTCCGTACTGCAAGAGTGAAATTGCGGATGATGCGACCCGTTGCCCGCACTGCACAAGCCAGTTGGACTGATTGATGCTCCGTTATCCGATATTCTTTTAATCAGGAAGTGCCGGCTGGTTCCGGTACGGCTATGGTTCTGTGCCGGTCGTTCCGTCTGTACTTCTTACAGGTGATTTTTGTGTTAGTTCCAGGAAAAATGAGAAGCAAGACTATTTTTCGTATGGTGCTGGCCCTGCTCGCAGCAGGGCTGGTTTTTTGTGGCACGGCTGCGGCCGGTTTTATACCGGCTGCCAGTCCCCGGATTAAAACCATGGGGCGCTGGATTCCGGCAGACAACGGCAGCCTCTATGCGGGGCGGGGCGGAGTGGTCGTTTCAACCCAGTTTGAAGGGACCGGCGTGCAGGTACAGATGTACAGTGATTCCCAGGGGGATTGCTGGTGGTTGAAAAAGCTGGACGATGGTCCTCTGATCCGCTTTAAGGTTCAGATGGGCATGAACGTACTGTTCCAGAATCTGCCCATGGGAAAACATACCCTGTTTATGATCCGGGATACGGAAGGCATGCGGGGCGTAACTATCCTGCGGGGCTTCTATTTTATCGGGGAAAGTGAAACACCGGCGGTCAGTGTTCCCACAGCCGTACAGGGCAATGCGAATCATTCGGGTACTGCTGCCAGAACAGGAAAACCCACTCATAACAAGACGGTGGGGAAAAAGACGGTGAGTAAGAAAAACGCTAACGCACCGGTAACCCCGCCGGTCCAGAAAGCTCCCCGGCGCCGCAGCATTGAGATTATCGGCGACTCTGTTGCAGCCGGTGCGTTTATTTATCCGGAAGGGGATTACTTCCAGCGGGAAAGCAGTTATCTGGCATTTGGTCCCCGGCTGGCCCGTATGTTGAACGCCGACTGGAGTCTGGTGGCTTCCTCCGGGGAAGGGGCTGTACGTAATAATGAAGAAAAGCCCCCCTATAATGCAATGCATGCCGGGGAACAGATTGAACGGGCTTTTTATAGTCAGAAGGAACCGCGCTGGAGTAACCAGATGGACGATCCGGATCTGGTGATCCTGGCCTATGGGGAAAATGATTTTAACGATGAAGTGAACCGTCCGTCGGATGCTTACTTTAAAGAACAGTATAAAGAGCTTGTTCTGAAATTGCGGCAGTTCCGTCCCAATTCCGTGATTTTCTGCATGACCCCTTCCAACATTGTGACCAGCCGGCGTTCGGTGCCGGGTATGGGCGGTGCGGTTGCAGAATTACGGGCCGCGGGAGATACCAATGTGTATTTTGTTGATTTAAATGCACGTGGACCGTTGCTGGGCCCGTCAGACACTTTGGATGGCGTGCATCCCCTTGCCAGCGGGCATGATAAAATAGCCCTGTATCTACGGGCTTATGCCAGGGCCGTGCTGGGGTGGAACTGAAGAGAAGCAGGCCGGTCTGCAAATGCATATCGGGATGACAGGATGCATTTTACTTGACAAAACAGAGAAAGCCTTTTAATATATTCCTATCGGATGGGTAGAATATATATCACAGACGACACATATTTTTGGTGTTAAAATTTAGTGAAGGAGTGGGAAACATGAAAAAGTTCATTTTTGGCATACTGTCTGTTGCGATGGCATCGATGCTGATGCTGGGATGCGGCGGTGACGGCGGCAAAAAACCGGCGGCTCCGGCGGCCCAGACAGATAAGAAAGTTGTTGTAAAAGTGGGAGCTACTCCGGTGCCCCATGCGGAACTGCTGAATTTTGTAAAGCCGCAGCTGGCGAAAGAAGGGGTAGACCTGCAGGTCATTGAATTTACGGATTATGTAAAGCCGAATCTGTCCCTGTCTGATAAAGAACTGGACGCTAACTTCTTCCAGCATATTCCGTTCCTGGAGAAGACCTGTCAGGAACGCAATCTGAAACTGGTGGTACTGGATAAGATTCATATCGAACCCATGGGCTGCTATTCCAAGAAGTACAAGGACATCAAATCTCTGCCTAACGGCGCTAAAGTTGCAATCCCCAACGATCCTACCAACGGTGGCCGCAGCCTGATGCTGTTGGAAGCTGCGGGTCTGCTGAAACTGAAAGATGGCAAAGGCATTACCGCTACACCTAACGATCTGGCAGCGAATCCCAAAAACCTGAAGATCATTGAAGTGGAAAGCGCTACGCTGCCCCGTGCCCTGGATGACACCGACCTGGCAGTCATCAATTCCAACTTCGCAATGGAAGCCAAACTGAACCCGGTGAAGGACTCCCTGTTCATTGAAAAGGATTCCCCGTACGCTAACGTAATCGCAGTACGAACCGGCGATGAAAAGCGTCCGGAACTGGTGAAACTGGCCAAAGCGCTGAAGACGCCGGAAGTAAAGAAGTTCATTCAGGACAAATACAAAGGCGCGGTAGTTCCTGCGTTCTGATAGAAAAATATCTAAGGAAGTGTTGATTGTTCAGCATTTCCTTTACTTTTTAATTACTAATGAGGCTGCAAATGAAAAGGCACAAGCAAAACATCGGAGACGGGTTTGCGCTGTATTTCCCTTGCAGCCTTTTTTATTTATTTGCAAAATAATCACACATGGAACTTTCCTTTTTGCGATGAATATGGTAAAATGAAATACGAACAACTGTTTTGCAATGAGTTTATTATATATCTGCTGAACGAGGTAGACCACTATGGAACAGGCAGGCATTTTTGACGATTTGGTGAGCCAGCCTCTGGCCGCCCGATTGCGGCCGGAAACAATAGAAGAATATGTGGGGCAGGAGCATCTGCTGGGAAGGGGCCGGGTGCTGCGCCGTATGATCGAGCAGGACCGAATTTCTTCCATGATTTTCTGGGGTCCTCCCGGAGTCGGAAAGACCACGCTGGCTCAAATCATTGCGCGGATGACACAATCGGCATTTATCAACTTTTCTGCTGTTACCAGTGGCATCAAAGAAATCCGTGTCGTGATGGAAAAAGCGGAGAAGAACCGTCAGATCGGACAGCGGACCATCGTATTTGTAGACGAGATCCATCGCTTCAATAAGGCGCAGCAGGATGCGTTTTTGCCTTTTGTGGAAAAAGGCAGTATCATTCTTATTGGTGCTACCACGGAAAACCCTTCTTTTGAAGTGAACGGGGCGCTGTTGTCCCGCTGCCGTGTCTTTGTGCTGCAGCCTCTTTCGGCAGATGATTTGACAGAGATGCTGCACCATGCGCTGCAAAGTCCCAGGGGGTTTGGCGGACAGAAAATTGAAATTGCAGAGGATCTGTTACGTCTTATTGCCAATTTTGCCAACGGGGATGCACGCTCGGCCCTGTCCACTCTGGAAATGGTAGTGCTGAACGGGGACCTGAAGGACGACACGGTCGTTGTGACCAAAGAAATACTGGAGCAGTGTATTTCCAAAAAATCCCTGCTTTACGATAAAAACGGGGAAGAACATTATAATCTGATATCTGCGTTGCATAAGAGCATGCGTAACTCGGATCCGGATGCAGCGGTGTACTGGCTGGCCCGGATGCTGGAAGCAGGAGAGGACCCTTTGTACGTGGCCCGCAGGGTGACAAGGTTTGCCAGCGAAGACGTGGGCATGGCGGATCCCAGGGCGCTGGAAATTGCGGTGGCGGCGTATCAGGCCTGTCATTTTATCGGTATGCCGGAGTGTACAGTGCATCTGACGGAGGCTGTGGTGTATATGTCTCTGGCGCCAAAATCCAATGCTATGGAAGTAGCTTACAATACAGCCCGGGTGGATGCCCTGAATATGATTGCGGAGCCGGTTCCTCTTGTAATTCGCAATGCGCCCACCAAACTGATGAAAAACCTGAACTACGGCAAAGGCTATCAGTATGCACATGATACGGAAGATAAACTGACCAATATGCAGTGCCTGCCTGATTCCCTGTTGGGAAGAACCTACTACCAGCCTACAGAAGAAGGATTTGAAGCGCGCTACAAGGAACGGTTGCAGCAGATTAAAGAATGGAAACGGAAACACGGGGCGAAAATCTGATCCGCTTTCTCGGATGTCATCTGCCAACGCAGGGGCCGGCTTGGGAAAAAACAGGATTCGGCAGATTTTTAAGTCTGTTACACCGGTGTTTACAGTCAATAATTACTTAGGGGGCAACGTAAGAATATGGAATTTCCGGGAAAAAGCTTCTTAAAACGGCATAAAATCAGTGTTGCAGCAGCTATTGCAAGCGTTATCGTCAGTATCCTTGTCATCCTGGGCTTGCTGCAGTTTGCCAGACGGGGCGCTGCGTTCATCTTCAACCGGGAAATGCAAAAGCAGACGATGCTGCGGGGAACCATAACGGTGGAAACCCTTATGGCCCATATCACCGGAGATGTTAATTTCGAAAATTTAGTATGGAAAGAACCTGACGGGGATGTGATTCTTCATATTCCGGAAGGAAGCTTTCAAGTGCGTCTCTGGGACGTTATCACCCGCCGTTTTAAAGCAACTTCCATTCAGCATCTGACGCTGAAAAACGCTGTAATCTCTGTGCGCTTTAACGAGAATATGCAAGTTGATTTTCTTGATCAGAAACCTGGAAAAATCAGTCTGCCAAAGGCGGAAGCACAGCAGAAGACAGATAAGAATACGAGGCAGGATCCGAAACATAAGACGGGACAGGATTTGGAAACGGAATGGGTCGAGGATCACGACTACGTTTATGATGACGATGGTATCAATTTTGACCTGGGCGCCCGCAGGCTGCGGTCTGTGATTGTGTTAGAGGACTGTCAGCTGGCTGCCCGCTATAAGAAGCATCATTATGTTTTGAACAATGTTAACATGAAGCTGGGACTCGATACGACCGGGATGTCCCATATTGACCTGTCCACCGGGAAATTTGGCGGAACCATGCAGGGCGGCGGTATGTCCATCTACGGCGAAATTAATTTTAAACCGGCTACCCCTGTTCTGGATGTGGACGTTTCGCTGCGGGATGTGGATCCTTCCTCTCTGGGCTTTGGCATGAATGTTCATGATAATATGACGGTAGTGGTCAGAATGGAAGGACCGGTTACGGGGCCTATGGGCCGGGGAACTGTTAAAATGCAAGAACTGCATATTCCGGCATTGCATTTTACAGATATCATCGGGGATGTGAACTATGCCAATGGGATTTTCCGGTTTTCGGATGTCCATGCAAAAGTGTTTGGCGGAACCCTGGCAGCCCGGGGCGATTATGATATGAATACCAGGAGATACCGAATCTTCGGAAACGGAAAGAATCTGGACAGCAAAAGAGCCTTGCGGAATTCTCACCTGTCCTGTCCGGTGGATTTGGATATAAGCCTTGAGTGTAAAGGGAATGCCCGAAGCACACTGACCACCGGGAATTTTAAATCCGGAAAGGGACATTACAGCCTTATTCCTTTCGACAGTCTGCAGGGACGTTTCAGCAACCGGTATAGGGATTTGCGCTTTTATGATGTAAAAATCATCACTCAGTTTGGGACCGTCAGTACGGATGCTTTCAGTATTATTAGAGGAAAACTCCATCTGAATAAAATTATGTTGATGGATCACGATACGGGAAAAGAAATGATGGTGCATGAGGGTAATAAGGGCAAAGACAGTAAGGACAGCAAAGACAATAAGGACAACAAAGACAGCAAAGAGAAGAAGGACAACAAAGAGAATAACAATAGCAAGAATAATAAAAACAACTAGAATAACAAGAAGACTTTGAAAACTCATTGCTTGTTTCTCCAATAAGGAGCCAATGTGTTAAAGCGATTTATAAAGACTGAATTTTACAGGTGAACTATGTTGCATTTGTTATGCGTACCGGCAGGCTGCAGTGCTTCCTCTGATTTTTTTGCGAAAGCTCTGCAGCAGGAATACGGACGTTCCATGCTGGTTACATCTTCTACTGTTTTAGTACAGAAAGCCCGTATGCAGGGCGTTAATGCGGTCAATTTTGATTATCTGGCCAATGCGGTTCTGCGGCGGTGCGGGCGGTTACATGTGCGCCGAATCAGCCGTAAGGCACAGGAACTGATTGTGGGGAATATTCTGCAAGCGTTACAGGAACAGGGGCGGCTTCCCTATTTTGAGAAGCTGATTGCCAAAAAGGGCTTCCTGCGCTCTGTCACGTCCTTAATGGACCAACTGGGCAGCTGCGGAGTTACACCGGATGAAATTGCGGATGCGTTTGCCCACTGGGACGGGCGCTCCGGCTCATACAGGCAAAAAGACAGGGAGTCGGCAGAACTTTACCGTGAGTATATCCGTTACCTGATTGCCCATGATGTATATGATGTGGCCGGCATGTACCGGCTGGCGGCGGAAAAACTGGAAACACTGATACAGGCAGAGGGCGCGTTGCAATGGGACACCCTGTTCTTTATGGGGTTCTATCAGTTCGATGCCTGGCAGCTTTCCATTATCCGTTCCCTCAGCCGGCTCTGTGACGTCTGGATCGCATTGCCCTATGAAGCCGTAAGGCCTGAATTATACGGTGCTACGGAGTTTACATACGGGGATTTGATGCGGCAGGCTGTATTGGAACAGGTAACATTGCATGCAGGGCCGCAACGGAAACCGTCCCTGCAGCATCTTGTAAGTACGTTGCGTGCTCCGGAAATAAAGCCGGTCCCGGCAGATTCCGCCATTGAAATCTGGCAGACGGAAGACCGTCAGGAAGAGATGCGGGCGGTGTTGCGTGACATCAAGAAACTGTTGCGCGGGCAAACGGTGAAGGCGGATGAAGTGGCTGTGGTCGTCCGTCGTATGGAAGATTACAGCGGACTGCGGGCACTGTGCGATGAATACGGGATCCCGGCGCAACTCCGGGGCAGCGCAACGTTGGCAGCCAATCCGGTCTTCCGTTGTATCGTTACGCTGTTGTCATCCGTTTCCCTGCACGGGAGAGAACAGGCAGAGGCCTGGAGCGATTTGCTGGCACAGCCGCTGCAGCGCATTGCCCTGGGGCTTCCTACCCAGATTGCAACGGAAATCGCAAACGCACATTACTATACGGACTGTAAGACGTTTGTAACAGAGGCTTTGCAGAAAACAGACTGTACTCCTCTGCAGGACCTTTGGCAGACCTTTACAGAACTTAAACCGGAAGCGACTGTAGAGGAATACTGTGAAAAAATCCTCGGCATTTTGTCCGTTGCAGAGTTAAAAGTCAAAGCAGGTCAGTTGTATAAAGAAGGGCAGATTACGCTGACGGGCTTCAAAAACATAGCCTGTGCCCATGACGCCCTGACCTTACTTTTGCAGAGTCTGCCCCAGGATTACCTTGCCGGGGGCTGTGGTAACAAAAAACTATCCTGTGCCCTTTTTACGGAAGCGTTAACCGAGAAGGCGGAGGGTATATCCCTGAACCTTCAACCGGAAAATCAGGAAGGGATTGCAGTCCTGTCAGCCGTCAATCTGGAAGAGGCTGCTTTCAGGCAGGTCTATGTCCTGGGATTGAGGGAACACGAATTCCCTCTTTTCAAACATGAAAACTGGCTTTACAGCGACAGGGAACGGGCCGACCTTACCGCCCTGGGTATCGGGCTGCCTTCTTCCGCTGACGGATACCGGGAGGATATCCGTTTCTTTGCCAATGCCTGTGCTGCGGCATCGGAACGCCTCGTACTGACATTTTTTACCGATGATGAGCAGGGCGCTTCCCCTTATATCGCGGAAGTACAGTCTCTGTTTACCGATTTGAAGATTCAGGTGAAAAAAACGGAACGGGAAATCGCTGACAGCCTTTCGACCCGGGAACTGGAACTGGCGCTGGCCCGGGAAGGGCAGGCAGACTTTTTGCGGCAGTTGGCGGAAGGCATTACCGAAGCAGGTGGCAGCGACCGGAAACGGCTTACCAACGAAACAGGCTGGAACGGCAATCTGGGGGATTCGGAACTGCTCCGGCAGGTGGAACGGCAGATTGGGGACCGGTTCAGCGCTTCCAAACTGGAAACCTACCGGGGCTGTCCTTTTCGGTTCCTGGTGAGCTATGTGTGGCAGCAGCAGCCGGCGGAAGAAGTGGAAGAGGATATGGACCCTGTCCGGCGGGGTAGTCTGCTGCACAAAGTGCTGGAAAAATTTATCAGCAATCATCTGGGGGAACCGTTGCAAACGAGCCGGCAGGAGGAACTGCAGGCAGAACTGGACAGGCTCTTTTCTGAAACCTGGCATGAGTTTGCGGAGCAGGGGCAGCTCTATGCGGGGGACTTTTGGCAGCATGACAAGGAACAGCAGCGCCTCCTGTTGCAGCAGTGGCTGCACAAAGAAATCGCTTACAGTGAAGCGGGATCCCTGCGGCCAGTCTTTACCGAAATGGAATTCGGGCGTGGCAGCACTAATCTGATGCCACTGGAAATCAACGGGCGGCGCATTTTCCTGAACGGCAAAATTGACCGGATCGACAGAGCCGGCAACTCATTTTATATAACTGATTACAAAAGCAGTCAGGCTCCGAAAAAGGCGGATTTCCTGGATACGAATCTTCAGCTTCCCCTGTATATCCTTGCGGCGGACAGGCTGGTGGCTGCCAAAGAGGGCGGCACTGTCACCGGAGGCGGTTACTATGTCCTGAAGGACGGGGAACGGAAGGAAAGCTTTCTGTTTTTGAATGCGCATGACGGGAAACCTCCCTGGCAGACCTATTCAGAAATGCAGGATACAGACGGGAACAAGATCCCGGTTACCGATATAACGGTTTTGCAGGAAAAAACGGAACAGGTTCTGGCAGATACCCTGCATTGTATGGGGCAGGGAGGGTTCCGTCCCACACACACGGACAAGTGTGACGCTTACTGCCCGGCAGCGAAAATCTGCCGTTACCGAATTTTACAGCCGGATCCGGGCGGGGAGGAACGCCATGAGTGAATTGCAGTTTACGCCTGCGCAGGAAAGGGCGATTCATTGTATAGATACAAATGTTGCGGTCTCTGCCGGCGCTGGCAGCGGGAAAACCCGTGTCCTTGTGCAGCGCTTCCTGTACCTGATAAGCCGGGGGGCTTCCCATCCGGAAGAAACCGTACTTCCCCGTGAAATACTGGCGGTTACCTTTACCCGGAAAGCTGCGGCGGAGATGCGGGACCGAATCCGCAGGGAAATGGAACGAAAACTGGAAGCGGGGCAGGACCGGGCCTACTGGGAACAGCAGCTGAAAGGGCTGGACCAGGCCCAGATCGGTACAATCCACAGTTTCTGCAGCAGCCTGCTGCGGGCGAATCCGGTAGAGTGCGGTCTGGATCCGGACTTTACGGTGATGGAAGAAACCGATCATGACGAGTTTCTGGCAACCGAAGTCAGAAACAGGCTCCGCCGCCTGCTGCATGAACAAGACGAAGCGGCCTGCCTTCTCTGCGATGAATACGGCAGCCGCAGCCTGCTGGAACAGACCGTGTCTCTTTTGCAGAAAGGCTTTACGCTTACTGTGGGAACAACGGCCCATATTTATCAGGAAGCAGTGGCGGAATCAGACCGGGAAGCGGAAAAGCTGCAAGCCGTGCTTACGCCGGATTTTGTGTCAGCCTGTTCGCCCGTCAACCGGGCTTTACTGGAAGCTAAACTGGAGCAAATCCGCAACGCTTTATCCGATATAACTAAACAGGAAAACCTTGAACTCTTTCAGGCTGTTGGCAAAAGCCTGAAGCGCACAGGCAAAAATAAGGCCGATATAGACCGGGTCAAACAAGGGCTGGACCTTCTGCTGTCCCGTCCTATTAACCTGAAAGCGCTTTCTCTGGCGCCGGCCTGGGAAACCTTTTTGCTGCAGATGCAGGAAAACATCCGGATGCAAAAGCAAAAGCTGGGCCTTCTTGCGTTTGATGATCTGGAAGATCTTGCCCTTGCGCTTCTGGAAACGCATCCTGCTGTTTTGGACAAATGCAGACGGCAGTTCCGGTACATCATGGTTGACGAATTTCAGGATACCAATGATCGCCAGCGGCAGCTGGTGTATCTTCTGTGCGGGGGTAACAAAGATATACTGCAGGGAAACCGTCTCTTTGTGGTGGGCGATGGCAAGCAGTCCATATACCGCTTCCGGGGAGCGGATGTCAGTGTGTTCGCCCGGGTTCGGAATGAGATTACGGCTGCAGGCGGCGAGCTCATCCAGTTAAATGACAATTTCCGTACCGTGGACTCTGTACTGCAGCTTTGTAACGGAGTCTTCCCGGAACTCATGGGAACGGAAGAGACCCGGGATGTATATTATGAAGCTTTGCAATCTCACCGGGAGGCCGGACCGCAACCGGAGTTCTGCCTTCACTGTTATGCCAAAGATCTGTCTGCAGAGGAAGCCCGACGGGCGGAAGCAGATTGGCTGGCTATCCGCCTCAGGGAGTTGCACGGCGCCGGACTGGCTTACCATGATATGGCCATCCTGCTGCAGAACATGACCCATGTTTCACTCCTGACAGAGGCCCTGCAGAAGCACAAGGTACCCTGTGCGGTGGTTGACGGGCGGGGGTTTTATGACCGGATAGAGGTACAGGACCTGTTAAACCTGTTTTCCTTTGCCGTCAATCCCCACGACAATCAGAACCTGGCGGGGGTTCTCCGTTCCGTTTATATGGGGCTGGATGACGAAACTTTGACCCGAATCCACCTGGCATTGGTAGAAATGAATAAAGAAAACCGGGCGGCTTCGCTATCTGGAACATCGGTAACAACGAATGGCACGTCTGCTAATTCCGGGACGGCGGAGACAGACAACAAACCAATATCCCTGTGGGACTTTTTGCTGAAGGTAAAAACGGATTTAGATTCGACAGCGTCTTTGGATTTGACAGAATCTGTTGATGGAGTGAGGAGCGCAGAATTGGCATTGTCTCCCGAGGCAAAAGCGGCCCTGCACAGGGCTGTCACGCTTCTGAGGCAGATACTGTCTTCCGGCACTGTTCTGAATCTGCCGGATTTCTGCAGGGAACTGCAGAACCTGCTGCATCCGGAAACGATCCTTGCGATGCAGCGTGACGGGGAGGAACAACTGGCGAACCTTCGTAAGTTCTTCCGGCTGGCGCACGAATTCAGCACACAGAAACAGGGTGGTATCCGGGATTTTGTAACCCGGGTAACGCGGCTGCAAAAAGCAAAGAATAAAGAAGCGGCGGCAACGGTGGCGGCAGATGACGCGGTGCAGGTGATGACCGTCCATAAATCAAAAGGGCTGGAATTTCCGCTGGTTGCCGTGCCTTATCTGGATGCACCGTTCCAAAACGATGACCAGAATGCAGTCTTTCATCCGGTGCTGGGCCTGGGTATCTCCCTTCGGGATGCGGCAGGCAAACTGGTTCCCGGTAAAGTGCTGGAGCAGATTCGGGAAGAGAATAAAACAAAAGAGGAGGAAGAAAAGATCCGCCTGCTGTATGTGGCTCTGACCCGGGCTAAAGACCGGCTGGTCCTGTCGGGTATCCGGAAAGATACAAAGAATCCTTCTACTGCAACCCATTGGCTCAACTGGCTGGATCAGGGACTGGAGTGTAATAGTACCCTGGCAGAGCGGAAAGAAAACCGGGTTGCGCCTTCCACCGTTTCCGGAGAAGGGGATACGTCTGCTTCTCCGGTGCCGGAGCTTTCGGAAGAGATGAAAAGGCATCTGCTGGAAGGAGCCGCGCCACTGGAAACCTACGGCGGTCGTGGGATGAACCGGTTCTCCGCTTCTTCACTGAATACTTATGACACATGTCCCCGAAGGTATTATTATCAGTTTATTGAAAATATACCGCCCCTGGATACCCGGGAAAAGCAGGGGAAGCGCCTGCCGCCTGATGTACTTGGCAGTCTGGTACACCAAGTGCTGGAGCAATACGCAAAATGGCGCATGGAAAACGGGTTTGCGGAGGATGATACCGTTTGGACGGCGTACTACCGGGATGTGGCAGAAGAACTGGCCAACGGTCGTTTTGACCTGACGCAGGAGGCTGAAACCATGCTGCGCGAGTACCTGCATTCGGACTTATACCGTTCTTTTGCCTCCAAACAGAAATTTGCGGAATACGAATTCCAGGTGCAGCTGCAGGATGGGGAACATCGCTTTTTAATTACGGGATTCATAGACGCAGTGGCGGAAATCAGCCGGGGTGAACTGGTCATTATCGATTACAAATCCGGACAGCCGCCCCGGGAAGGAGAAGTCCGTAACGGTTATGCCTGGCAGCTGGCATTATACAAGATGGCGTTGGAACGCCTGCTGCAAATTAAAGGAAAAGATTCTCTTTCAGTGACAGGGGCTTCCCTGCACTTTTTACGGAACCGGAGCGAGTGGGTTCTGCCCGGGCAGGATTATCGGCAGGAGATTCTGAAGGTTTGCAGGGAGATTGCCCGAAAGAAAACGGAAAACGATTTTGCGCATAATACGGAGCACTGTCCTTACTGCCCCTTTGCCTACATGTGCAATAAGTGAGTAGTAAATTTTTAGTGAAATATTAACAAAAAAGCACTATGGCAGATAAAATGTGGTACAATATGAATTGATAGGTAAAATAGATAGTTTATGGATATAGCTGTTAACGTATGTCATTGTAAGCGAAAAGGAGTGGTATAAATGGCAAATGTATCCCAGGAAACTATGATGTTTAAAAGAAACCGCGAAAAGACTCCGGTTGAGCAGACAATCCGGGAAGTCTGTGAAGCGTTAAAAGAAAAGGGATATAATCCCAAAGACCAGCTGGTGGGTTATCTGCTTTCCGGCGATCCTACCTATATTACCAGTTATAAGGATGCCCGTAATAAACTGCGCCAGTATGAAAGATATGAATTGGTGGAAGCCCTGCTGGACAGTTATCTTACATCGCTTCAGTAAAAGGATGGCATCTTGATGAGAAGCATGTCATTGGACTTAGGGAGCCGGACCATCGGCGTGGCCGTCAGTGACCTGACAGGAATGATAGCCAATGGGGTGGAAACCATACGAAGGACATCTCCGGAACGAGATTTTGCAAGGATTGGTGAACTGCTGAACGAATGGGAAGTTGGAGAGATCGTTCTGGGGTATCCCAAGAATATGAATGGAACGATTGGCGAAAGGGCGAAGCTTTCGGAAGCATTTGCGGAAGAACTGCGAAGCCGTTTTGCTGACGTTACTGTTGTATTGTGGGATGAGCGGCTTTCAACGGTAGCGGCGGAACGCGTCCTGATTGATGCGGATATGCAGCGCAAAAAACGGCGCAAAGTTATCGATATGATGGCCGCCGTGGTAATACTGCAAAACTATCTGGACAGTAAAGTGCTGCGAGGCGGAACAGCGGTCCGGGACGGCAGTGACTGCTGATGACGGGAAACCGGGTTTGCCGATAGAACAGGTGAAGAAACGTGGAAGTAATTTCCTCAAAACAAAAAATAATCATGGGAGGGGCGCTGGCAGTTTTAATTGCCATTGCCCTTGTTATTAAGTTTGGCGGCGGCGCGGCTGCACGGATGGCAGAGCAGATGCTGGAGAGGCAGAACATCGTAGCCGGAACGCTGACATATGAAAAAATCAATGCCGGGTTTGCCGGAGATGTTGAAATACGGAATCTTGTCTGGAAAGCTCCAAACGGAGATGTGAAGCTGGAGATACCGCTGGCCACTGCTTCCGTGAATTTTTTTGATACGCTGCGTCAGGGTGGCGGTGTAGGCGCCGTAACCAATATCGTTTTTAACAGCCCCAGATTTTACGGAACCTATGAAGAAGGCAAGGGGCTTGACCTGTTAAACCTGCTGCTGCTTGCCGGCGATGAAAAAAAGCAGACGGACGGGAAGAAACAGGAACCTTCCAGGCCAACCAGATTCAGGGGACTGATTGAAGTAAAAGATGGGTATGTAGGGCTGAACTCTAACGGTAAAAAGGTTCGGCTGGATAAAATGAATGCCCAGATGACGTTTAAACAGTATCCCCAGCTACGGGCCAGCGCGACGGCCAGCAAGGAAAACTGTGACGTGGTCCTGAACATGGTCTACGAGAACGGAACCGCTCAGGTGACAGGGGAAGCGAAAAATGCTGCTGTGACGGACGTGCTTGCCATGTATCCGGATCTGAAGCATATAAAGGTTACATCCGGCGTCATTCCTACGGTAAATATTGCCGCTTCCAAAGACCGGGATGGCTGGCACATACGGCTTGATGGCAAACCGCGCAACCTTTCCGGCCAGTTTTTCGGCATGGCGTTTACCGAAGGGGAAGGAAGCTTTACGGCCGACAGGGATAAAACCGACCTGCATACGTTACAGGCCAATGTAAACGGTATGCCGGTCTTGTTGCGGGGTACGATTAAAAGCGGAAGGGCTACGCCTCTTCCTCCGGGTTTTGATTTGACGTTTTCCGCGGGTTATTTTAAAACGCAGGCTTTAAGCAAAGGCCTGAATCTTGATGATGCTTCTGTAGAATTCTCCGGCAAACTGACAGGGACGGCTGTGGAACCTAAAATAGAAGGGAACTTCAGAAGCAATTACCTGTATGCAGCGCCGTTGCAAATGAACAATTTACATGGTGAGTTTGTCTGGGACTCCGGCAAGCTGGTGCTGAAAAAAGCAGAGGCGCTGGGAGCCGGAACGAATGTATCCGTGAATGGCTATCTGAACCCTGTTACGGGAGAGTATGACTTTAATCTTTCGGGAAATAATCTGGATGCTGCTCAGATGACAGATAATCGGATCACCGGGGTCCTTCAGGCAGAAGCCCGCATTACAGGACGCGGTCAGGCTGACTCTGCGACGGGTAACGGGCAGTTTGTCATGCAGAAAGGGCGTTATTATTACACAAAAGGCAATCTTCGGAGTGATGATATCCGGCTGTTGGAAGGTGATATTGTCATTCAGAACGGAATGTTTGGAACCCAAAATGCCATAATGAAGATTGGACGTACAAAATACAGTATTTCTGTGGTGGCAGGGGATAAGGATGCAGCCGAAATCAAGTTGGGGCAGAAAGTATCTTCGTCGCTGTTTTAAACATAGTATGACTTGATTATTCTGTCTGACTGAAAAGAACAGGCAGGAACAGTATACTGATAATTAGCAGGAATCTGGTAGTTTTATTATTCATGAAACAGGGAGGATCATTATGACTGAAAAAGACGTTGCGGAAGTAATGGAAGAAGAAACCATTGAGACCTTTGAATTTACGGATGAGGAAGGGCAGGATCATTGCTTTGTGGTAGAAAGCAGGTTCAAGGTTGGTAAGGACGATTATGTGGCCCTGCTGGAAGTAGATCCGTCTATCTTTGCAGAAGAGGAAGAAGAATGTGACTGTGACCACGATCACGCCCACCATGAAGAGTGTGACTGCGACCATGATCATGATGCAGGAGAGGAAGACGAAGAACCGAATATCATCCTAGCTAAAATCGTTACGGATGAAAACGGTGAAATCGATATCCAGGTTCCTTCTGACGAAGAGTTTGAAAAGGCAAGGATTGCCTATGAAGCATTGGAAGCATAACCAGTGTAAATAACATGACGGCATTATGACCAAGCCCATGTAATTAAGACAACGGAGGAAACAGAGTTGTTTAAACGCGTAATCCCATTGTTGCTTGCCCTGACGTTGATGTTGGGACTGGGTGCTTATTGGCTGCTGTATTATACCGGCAACAATACGGAATTTGCGAAGGGACATCGCTACCTTGTTACAATCAAACCGGGGATGACTACGGCGGATATTGCCGATTTGCTTCACAAGAAGCATTTGGTGAAGACGCCGGAAGCCTTCCGCATGGAAGCGCGCCTGCGGGGACTGGCCGGAAAACTGGAAGCCGGACGATATGAAATTGTAGGCGGTATGTCCAACAGTGAAATTGTCAGCATCCTTTCAAAGGGGCAAACCTATAATGTCAAATTCACGGTTCCGGAAGGCTTTAATGTAGTGAAAACCGGACGCAAGCTGGAAGCGGAAGGTCTGGGCGATGCTAAAAAATTCGAAGAAGCGGCCCGGAATTATACTCCGTATCCCTATATGGAAACAAAAAATCCGGATGTCATTTTCAAAGCAGAAGGGTTTATTTTTCCTACTACCTATCAACTGGATCCGGATATGACGGAAAAGGATATTCTGGCGCTTATGGTCCGGACGTTTAATACGGAAATGAACCGGGAGAATATCCCGGCTCTGGCCAGGGAAAAGAACATGAACCTGCGGGATCTGATAAACCTGGCGGCCATGGTGGAACTGGAAGCTGTCTATCCGGAAGAGCAGGCCCGCATTGCCGGTGTATTCCTGAAACGGCTTCATATCTACATGCCTATCCAGTCAGATACAACCATCCAGTATCTGCTGGGCACCCAAAAAGAAGAAGTTACCATTGCAGATACCCGGATTAAAAGTCCTTACAATACGTATCAGAATCCCGGCCTGCCTCCGGGACCTATCGCGTCCCCCGGCATAGATGCCATCAAGGCCTGCCTCAACCCGGAAGCTACGGAATACCTGTATTTTGTGGCGGAAAAGGATGGGCATCACCGTTTCACCAAAACCTACGGGGAACACCTGAAAGCCATTGCAGACATACACAAGGACGATACTAAATGAGACGAATACAAAAACCGGAGCTTCTGGCTCCTGCAGGCAATATGGAAAAACTCCATATGGCACTGCTTTATGGCGCTGATGCGGTCTATCTGGGTGGGAAAATGTTCGGCCTGCGGGCCTTTGCCAGCAATTTTTCCCTTGCGGAAATGGATGAGGCGGTGGCTTTTGCGCACAGTCTCCATAAAAAAGTCTATGTGACGGTTAATATTTTTGCCCACAATGAAGACATCAACAATCTGCCGGACTACTTGCGCAGCCTGCAGGCAATCGGGATCGACGCCCTGTTGATTTCAGATTTTGGTGTGTGGTCCGTGGCCAGGGAAATCATTCCGGAGATGCCGCTGCATGTAAGCACGCAGGCTAACACCACCAACTGGGCGGCGGTCAAAGCCTGGGAAAATCTGGGTGCCAGCCGCGTAGTACTGGCCCGGGAGCTGTCGTTTACAGAAATGAAAGAAATCGGCAGCAAAACGGAAGTTGAGCTGGAAGCCTTTGTACACGGAGCTATGTGCATTTCCTATTCGGGGCGATGCTGGCTCAGCAGTTACCTGACCGGTCGGGACGGGAACCGGGGCGCCTGTGCTCAGGTTTGCCGTTGGAAATTCAATCTCACCGAGAAGAACCGTCCCGGTGAAGTATACGACGTGGCAGGGGATGAACAGGGCACTTATATCATGAATTCTAAAGACCTGTGCCTGCTGCCGTACCTGCTTCAACTCATGGAAGCCGGTATCTGCAGTTTTAAAATAGAAGGACGAATGAAAAGCGCCCATTATGCAGCCAGTGTGGTCAGCGTATACCGGAGGGCCATTGACGCCTGCTGGCGTGACCCGCAACATTACACAGTGAAGCAGGAATGGCTGGATGAACTGGAAAAGGTATCACATCGGCCCTATACTACCGGTTTTGCCCTGGGAAAACCGGATGCCACAGCGCAGGTCTATACCACATCTTCCTATTTGCAGACACATGAATTTGTGGGACTGGTGCGAGACTGGGATAACGGTCGGCTTACGGTGGAACAGCGCAATCACATGAAAGAGGGGGAGACGTTGGAAGTATTCTGTCCAGACGGGAGCCTTCGTACTCTGGTACTGAAGGAAATGCGGAATCAGGATGGAGAACCCATTGTCGCCGCGCAGCATCCTCAGATGGTCTTTACCTGCCAGGCGGCGGAAAGCATACCTGAATCTGCCATCCTGCGCCGGAAGATACCGTAAGGAATGAGTCAGCATTCCTAAGAAATGGCGGATTTGTGGCTGAAAGTGTCTTTCCCAAACGGATGTCTGAAATTTCTAGTGGCGCAATTGCCGAAAGTGTGATAAAATATTATGACATTACTATAGTGGCAGAAGAAGGTATGTATTTTTATGGAACGAATCGGGAAGATATTTAAGTTCATGAAAGAACATGGCTTAGAATGTATTGCGATTAAGGATATCTATACTATTCGTTACCTTACGGGTTTTACAGGTGATTCCAGCATACTGTACGCGGATGACCGGGTCGCTGTACTGATTACAGACGGACGCTATACTGAACAGGCGCGTTCAGAATTAAAGTATTGTCGTGTGATGGAGTATAAGGCTGACCATAGTAACAGTATCTGGGAAACCGTGGCCGGACTGGTTGGAACTAACCGGAAGATGGGCTTTGATGGGGAGGCATATTCTTATGACGATGCCAAAGCACTGCAAACATCGTTGCCGGAAACAATCGAACTGGTCAGTGTAAGTCTTCGTTCTTTGCGGTCGGTAAAAGATGAACGGGAACTGGAATGTTTGTGGCAGGCTTCCAAAATTGCCGACGGAGCCTTTGAACGGCTGTTAAAAGAAATCAAGGCTGGCATGACGGAAAAAGAACTGGCAGCCCGGTTGGAGTATTATATGCGAAGCCTTGGGTCGGAAGGTGTATCTTTTGACACAATCGTAGCTTCGGGTCACCGCAGTGCGTTGCCTCACGGAGCGCCAACAGACAAGGTGATAGAAGTAGGCGACTTTGTTACGTTCGATTTTGGCGCCATGTATAATGGCTACCATTCGGATACGACACGTACCGTTGTAATGGGCATGGCGAATTCCTGGCACCGGGAAATTTACACAGTGGTACAGGAAGCTCAGTATCGCGGCATGAAAGCAGCCAAACCCGGAATTACCGGGAAAGAACTGGACGCGGAGATTCGTGGGTACATAGAGTCCCGGGGTTACGGTAAATATTTTAACCACGGGCTGGGGCACGGTGTAGGACTGGAGATTCATGAACTTCCGAACATTAACAGCAGAGGCGATATCCCGCTGGAGGAAGGCATGGTGTTCAGTATCGAGCCCGGTGTTTATATCCAGGGCCGTGGCGGCGTACGAATCGAGGATACGGTGGTTCTTACAAGGGAAGGGGCCCACAGCCTGACTACCCTGAAAAAGATCTTGACGGAGATTGTATAAAATTTTTATAAAATAATATATAAAAACTGATTTAATCAGACACACAGGAGGATGTATCTATGGTATCTACCAACGAGTTTAAAACTGGTCTGACTGTCACTATCGACAATGACCCCTGGCAGGTTGTGGAATTCCAGCATGTAAAACCGGGCAAGGGCGCGGCGTTTGTGCGGGCAAAAATGCGCAATCTGTCTACCGGCGCTGTTGTTGAGCGCACCTTTAATGCCGGTGAGCGTTTGCCGAAAGCAAATATTGAACGCCGCATCATGCAGTACTTGTACGAAAGCGACGGAAGCTTCGTATTCATGGACAACGACACCTACGAACAGACTGAACTCAGTAAAGAACAGATTGGCAACGGCATCAATTTCCTGAAAGAAAACATGGATGTCAAAGTCATTTCGTATCAGAACCGTATTCTGGGCGTAGAACTGCCGAACACGGTAGAACTGGTAGTTGTAAAGACCGAACCCGGCATTCGGGGCGATACCGCTACCGGCGGCAGCAAACCGGCCACCATGGACACCGGTTATGTTGTTAAGGTGCCTCTGTTTATCAATGAAGGGGATCATCTGCTGATTGATACCCGCAGCGGCGACTATATCCAGCGGGCATAACCGCCGGTACATGTGTGCGGTGGTGATGCTGTGCACGGCTGTCTGTCCAATTCACAGTTTATGAACTGAAAAGGACTTCTGAGAAGGAAGTCCTTTTTTTGTTAGAGAATTCGGGTTGTTTCCTTTAATTTTTATGCAGAGTATGGTATAATAATTCATAATTTAAAAATGGGGAAGTTTGTCATTTTGGAGGTACAGATGGCGGACGAAAAAGGGAAAAAACCATATCCGAACCAGCCTGATATGGATAGCCAGGCTGAAGAGGAAGAAGATTTGGGCTATATTGAACTTGCAGACGATGTGATTGCTATCGTGGCAAGCCTGGCTGCTCTTGATGTTCATGGAGTCGTTTCCATGAGTACAGGGTTCCGGGAAGGAATCAGTAACTTTCTGGGCAAGAAGAGTCTGGCTAAAGGGGTTCGTGTCAAAGTTACCGGGCGTAGCTGCCGGGTTGCAGTCTATGTGACAGTGGAATACGGCTGTAATATACCGGAGGTGGCCATGAAGCTCCAAAAAAAAGTGAAGAGCGCTATAGATGAAATGACAGAGTATACCGCAGAATTTGTGGATGTTCATATTGAAGGTGTAAGGCGCAGGGAAAAGAGTGAGCTGGAAATCAGCTTCAATAATCCGGATGAAGGGAAGCCGGGCAGTATTTTTAACTAGACCACGAGGTTACAGGAAGCCCGCCGGGCCTGTCCTGGAGAAAAACGAAACAGTTGGTTTGAAATAAGGAGTGAATGCTATGGGAATACCGGACCGAATTATATTGACCTTATATACGTGCCTGATGGCTGTGTTTGCAGTGACGCTGATTATGATTACGATGGGAATGATCCCTCCTGACTTTTTCCGCAGAGTAATTGTTGCCCTGCCGGGAAACTGGGAGTTTGCCATTGGTGGCGCGATACTGTTCATTATCAGTGTGCGGCTGTTACTGGCTGGCATCGGTGTGTTGGGCGGAAGTAACTCACTGATTCTGGACGATGCGGATTCCGGCAAGACCGTTGTTTCCAAGCGGGCATTGGAAGACTATATCGCGGACATTGCCCAGGAAGTCTATGGAATCTATGGTGTGAAAGTGGTTGTGGAAATGGAAGACAAGACCACGATTAACGCCCGCATCCATGGTTCGCTGGAACCGGGGGTCAATGTATTTGAAATCACGGAGGAGGTCAAGGATAACGTTAGGGAGACCATCAAAAAGGTCGTAGGGCTGGAAGTAAAAAATATCGAATTGTTTTTCAAAAAGATAAAGAACAGCGGAAAGGAAAAGTGAGTTTAAGGAGGTACAGCGATGTTTAAAGATATATTCACCGACATCTGGCTTAACTACCGCGGCCGCTTCTTATGCTCGCTGACCGGTCTGGTCATCGCTTCGTTGTTTTTGACCGTGGGTTTCTTTCGGACGTTGTTTTTATTACTGTTTGTCGGCGGCGGCTTCTTTATCGGTTACAAAATTGATAAGAAGGAAGACCTGGCAGAA
Organism: uncultured Succiniclasticum sp.; assembly: GCF_902793885.1. Classification (NCBI taxonomy): domain Bacteria; kingdom Bacillati; phylum Bacillota; class Negativicutes; order Acidaminococcales; family Acidaminococcaceae; genus Succiniclasticum; species uncultured Succiniclasticum sp. Next base: position 86,368 of record NZ_CADBFF010000007.1, on the reverse strand, counting down.
TGGCTGGACCGGCTTCTGCCGCCGGGTTATCATAAATAACAGGCCCGCGTGAGCATCACATGCTGTGGGCAACATTTCGGACTGTCGTAAACAGAACGTAGAATAATAACTGAACGGAGGATTCATTTATATGATTCGCAGAGTCGCCAGGGAAATGGTGTTACAGAGTTTGTTCCAAATGGATTTTACCCAGGCCGAACCGGCGGAAGCGCTGGCTATTGCCCTGGAGGTACAGCAGGATGAAGAAAAGAGCGAAGAAGCGTCCAAAGCAGTAAAATATGCTGAAAAAGTATTAAAAGGCACTGCGGAAAAACTGGAGGAAATTGATGCCCTTATCGGGAAATATGCCATCAACTGGGATGTGAAGCGGATGCCTGGCATCGACCGCAACATTTTGCGCATGGCTGTTTATGAAATGCGTTTTGCCGAAGAAAAGGTGCCCGTGAACGTGGCTGTCAATGAGGCCGTGGAACTGGCCAAAATGTTTGGTACGGACAAGTCCGCAAGATTCATCAACGGCGTTTTGGGCAAGCTGATGCGTGAAGAAAAATAAAGAAACAAGACTTGCAGGTAAGCAGGTTTGCTGCAGTAATACAAAGGCAATGCAATGAAGCCTGCACGTCTTAACGGAAGAAGTACAGTATGACAGAAGAAGTTTACCTTGGTATCGATACCAGTTGTTATACCACCTCACTGTTTTTTATGAACCGACAGGGACAGAAAGTCGCTGAAGCAAGGCGTATTCTGAAGGTGAAACCGGGCGGCTGCGGACTGCAGCAGAGTGAGATGCTCTATCAGCACACCCGTAACCTGCCGGAGCTGATGGAAGAAGCGGTACAGGGACATGCGTTTTCCATGCTGGGGATTGGTGTTTCTGCTAGGCCCCGGCCCCGGGAGGATTCCTATATGCCCGCCTTTTTGGCAGGGCAGGGCTTTGCCCGTTCCCTGGCAGCGTTATACAGCATTCCTTTGTGGCAGATCAGCCACCAGGAAAACCATTTGGAAGCGGCAATGTGGTCAGCCAAAGGACCGGATACAGATCGGTTCCTGTTTCTTCATGCCTCCGGGGGGACTACTGATTTATTGTTGGTTGAAAAAATGGATATGTTTGGACCTGACGCCACAGGTGGTTTACCTGTGGCTGATATGGCTCAGGCCGAAGAGAATGCAGTCGGCACTGCAGTACCGACAAATCCGAAAGAAAAAGTTGTTGCCAATTATAGGTTGACAGAAATCGGCGGCAGTCTGGACCTGCATGCCGGTCAGTTTGTGGATCGGGCAGGCGTGGCTCTGGGACTGGATTTCCCTGCGGGGCCGGCTCTGGAAAAGCTGGCAGAGCAGCACACAGAGATTATGGAGATTCCTGTTTCCGTACATAAAACAAACGTAAGCTTTTCCGGTCCCTGTACCTGGGTGCTTCGTCAAATCGAACATAACAACTTTGCTGCAAATATTGCGGCCGGTGTACAGTGGGGACTGGCAGAAACCTTTGTCCGCATGATTCGGAACGGAGCAGCGGAACATCAAGTAAAAGATGTAATCCTGGCTGGCGGCGTGTCTGCCAATCAATGGATACGCAACCGCATCATCGAAAAACTGTCCAGGCGGCAGATAAAAGTCTGGCTGCCGGAAAACCGCTACAGCGGTGACAACGCTTCTGGCTGTGCAGCTTATGCGCGGCGACAGCAGGAAGGGTAAAAAACAATTACTACAGCACCGATATATAAACAAGACTTAGGCTCAGGCTGTCCGCAATCGCAGGTTGCGCTTTACGACAACAGATTACAAACCTTGGGGAGAAATCATGGCTGAAGTCCATACCTATACCGTCACGGAAATGAACCACCTGATTAAAAATCTGGTGGAAGGCAGCGGTCTCGTTGCCAATGTGCAGGTCCGTGGCGAAATCAGCAATTTCAAACGCTATCCCTCCGGGCACTGCTATTTTTCCTTAAAAGATGAAAACGGCGTGCTGAAATGTGTCATGTTCCAGCGTCAGGCCCGGCAGCTGATAAAATATCCTGTCAACGGAGACACTGTTTTGGCCATCGGTCATATAGGCATCTATGAGCGGGACGGGGTGTACCAGCTGTACACGGATATGCTGATTGAAGAAGGTATCGGCAGTCTGATGCAGGCCTATGAAAAGCTGAAAAGCAAACTGGAAGCGGAAGGCCTGTTTGCTGCAGAGCGGAAAAAAGCAATCCCGGCTCATCCCCGGACGGTGGGTATCATTACTTCCCCGGCAGGGGCGGCAGTGCGGGATGTGATTACCGTGTCCCGGCGAAGAAATCCCGGGGTGAAGCTGCTGTTATATCCGGTGCAGGTTCAGGGCAAGGCCGCGGCGGGGGATATCGCCCATGCCATTCGCTTCATGAACCGGCATCAGCTGGCGGATGTACTTATTGTAGGCCGGGGCGGCGGTTCCATGGAAGACCTGTGGGCCTTCAACGAAGAAATCGTAGTCCGGGCCATAGCAGCGTCGGTGATTCCGGTGATTTCTTCTGTGGGTCACGAAACGGATTTTACTCTCAGTGACTTTGCAGCAGACCAGCGGGCAGCTACGCCGTCCCAGGCGGCGGAACTGGCGGTAGAAGATACCCGGTTGCTACGGCGGCAGGTGGTGGACAAAAAGCAACGTCTGACCCTCGCCATGAACCGTATGCTGCAGCAAAGAACAGAGACATTGCAGCGGCTTATGCGAAGCCGTATGCTGCAGGATCCTCTCCGCATCACAGACAGAGCAGAAGAGCGACTGGACAAAGCATTGATGAAGTTACAACAGACACTGCCCCGGCGTCTGGAAAATCGGGAATTACGGTTGCAGCAGGCCATGAAAGCGCTGCAGCGTCCGGAAAAACTGTTGCTTGAGCCGGAGCGAAGAGTACGGCAGGCTTTAAGAATGTTACAGCATCCCGAACATCTGCTGACCAAACCGGAACAAAGGCTTGCCACAGCACAGAAAACTCTGGATAAACAAAAAACACTCTGGGAACCCTTCGAAATGAAATTTCAGAGTACGTGGAATGCGCTTATTACACTGGCAAAAGATCTGACTGCGTCACAAGAACAGCAACTTTTACTGCTGGCTGCCCATTTGGACGCGGTGAGCCCCCTGAAGATTTTAGGAAGAGGATACTCCTTTACCAGTAATGAACAGGGAAAAATCATCAAATCTGTAAATGACGTGCACTGGGGCGAAGAAATCAGGACAAGGCTTCAAGACGGGGAAATCTGCTCCGTGGTGCAGGAGGTCATACCAAGGACAGAGAATTCAAAACCCGTTAACTAAACGAATAGAATAATAATCCAAGTTAGATACTATAATAGTTTGATTCAGCAGTGTTTTCCTTTAAAAACAGAAAGGCGCGACGAATATGGCAGCAAAAAAGATTAACAAAAATATGAAATTTGAAGAAGCCCTGGCAGAACTGGAAGCCGCAGTGGAAAAACTGGAAAGCGGTGACCTGCCGTTGGAAGAGGCCATTGAAGAATTCCAGAAAGGCACGGAACTGAGCCGCATTTGCATGGAAAAACTGAAGGTTGCAAAAGCAGCCGTGCAGAAACTGGTAGTAAGTCCCGTAAACGATGATAACTTCCATACAGAAGAGTTTGAGGAGCCGGACGAGGAGGAGTAATGCTTGCCGGTGCTTTTTGTGAACGACTGCGTCAATGCCTCTCGACGTAGTTCCACTGCATCGGCGAGTCATTTCCATGTCCTTCGCAAAAATCACCTGGCAATCACACAGTCAACAACAGGAGGAACAGATGGACTTTCAGCAATACTACGACACCCGCAAAAAGCTGGTTAACAATTTTTTGGAAAAACGCATGGAAAAGCGGGGCATCTCCAACGTGGACGATGCCATGAAATACAGCCTGTTGGCGGGGGGAAAACGCCTGCGTCCCATTTTGCTGATGGCTACAGCGGAAGCGGTGGGAGCCAACGGCTACGATTACCTGCCCGCAGCCTGCGGACTGGAAATGATTCATACTTATTCCCTGATTCACGATGATTTGCCCTGCATGGACAACGATGACTACCGGAGGGGCCGCCTTACCAACCACAAGGTTTTTGGGGAGGCCATGGCGGTGCTGGCCGGGGACGGTCTGCTTACCCTGGCTTTTGAAGTGATGCTGGAACAGCGGAACGTGAAGCCTTCTACCTTGGTAGAAGTAGTTCACGAAACCGCCATGTGTGCCGGCAACTTTGGCATGGTAGGAGGACAGGCCCTGGATTTGGACGCGGAGAACCGGCAGATCACGGCCAAAGAATTAAAGACCCTCCACGAAGGAAAAACCGGCGCCATGTTCATCGCAGCCGTGCGGGGGGGCGCCCACCTGGCGGGAGCTACGGACGAACAGCTCCTTGCCCTGACCCGTTTTGCGGAACTTATCGGCCTGGCCTTCCAAATTGAGGACGACATTCTGGATGTGACCAGTACCGCGGAAGAACTGGGCAAACCCATTGGCAGCGACGAGAAAAACAACAAGTCAACCTATGTTTCTCTTTTCGGACTGGAAACGGCCCGGAAGATGGCAGATGAAACGACAAAAGAAGCTCTGGCCTGCCTGGATTCCTTTGGAGAAAAAGCAGAAGCCCTGCGGGAAATCGCTAAGCTGATGACTAACCGTAAGAACTGAGCGCGTGTTGCTCGTTCGCTGCAACATTGCTGTTCAGGCAGCGTAATCTACAGGCGCAACGCATACGCGCCAACGTTTCACATAACTCTCACACGGTGACGCACAGCGTCTTTGCCTCCTTTGTGGCACAGGCGCTTTCGCGGCGCCACATAAAACAGTAATCAACTGAAAGGTAAAACCCAATGTCTGATAAAATTCTGGACAGAGTCAACAGCCCCCTGGACCTGAAAACTCTCACACTGGCGGAAATGAATCAGCTGGCGGCGGAAATCCGGCAGATGATTATCGAAGTCGTGTCCAAAAACGGAGGGCACCTGGCTCCCAATCTGGGGGCCGTGGAACTGACCATTGCCCTGCACAGGGTCTTTGACTCTCCCAAAGATAAGCTTATATTTGATGTAGGACATCAGGCCTATATTCATAAAATTTTAACAGGACGAAAAGCAGCCTTTCCCACTCTGCGCAAGTACAAAGGTCTTTCCGGCTTCCCCAAACGGCAGGAAAGCGAGCACGACGCCTTCGGTGTGGGTCATTCTTCCACGTCCCTTTCGGCGGCGGATGGCATTGCGGCGGCCCGTGACCTGAAAGGCGAGGACTTTCAGGTGGTGGCTGTCATCGGCGACGGCGCCATGACAGGCGGTATGTCCTTCGAAGCCCTCAACCATATCGGGGATACCAAGCGAAGGCTCATCATCATCCTCAACGATAACGAGATGTCTATCTCCAAAAACGTGGGAGCCATGTCCCAGTACCTGTATCAGCTGCGCACCGGGGAGACCTACAATAAGCTGAAGCGCAATGTGGAAAACTGGCTGGGGGATATGAAGCACGGTGACGATGTGCTGGAAGTTATCGAACGGGTGAAAGGCGGGGTCAAATACCTGGTAGCCCCTGAGTCCATGTTTGAGCATCTGGGTATTAAGTACTTCGGCCCTGTGGACGGCCATGACATCGAGGACCTTCTGCCCATGCTGACGGCAGCCAAACGGGAAGACGGCCCGGTGTTGATTCACGTCATTACCAAAAAAGGTAAGGGCTACGCCCCTGCGGAAGAACGGGCCAACGAATTTCACGGAACGGGCCCTTTCGATATTGCTACCGGAAAGAAGATCAGCAAACCCGGGGCGCCGCCTACTTACACCAGCGTCTTTGGCAAAACCCTGGTGGAACTGGCGGAAAAAGATAAATCCATTGTAGCCATTACGGCAGCTATGCCCGACGGCACTGGAACCAACCTGTTTGCCAAACGTTTCCCGGACCGCTTCTTTGACGTAGGCATTGCGGAACAGCACGCGGTGACTTTCGCCGCAGGGCTGGCTACGGAAGGCATAAAACCTGTGGCAGCCATTTACTCTACTTTCATGCAGCGGGCTTACGACCAGGTGATTCACGACATCTGCATGCAGAACCTGCCGGTGAAGCTGTGTATGGACCGGGCCGGCCTGGTAGGGGACGACGGCTATACCCATCACGGGGTCTTTGATTATGCCTACCTGATTCCCATGCCTAACATGACAGTGATGGCGCCTAAAGACGAAAACGAGCTGCGGCACATGCTGTGGACAGCCATAGAATACAACGACGGTCCTATCTCCCTGCGCTATCCCAGAGGCAGCGGCGTGGGAGCGGATCTCAGTGAACCCCTGCACACACTGCCCATCGGTAAGGCGGAGACCCTGCGGGAAGGCAGCGACCTTACCATATGGGCTATCGGCAGTATGGTGGCGGAAGCCGAAAAGACCGCGGACCTGCTAACCGCAAAAGGTATCAGCGCCGGTGTAGTGAACATGCGCTTCGCCAAACCTCTTGACGAGGACCTGCTTTGTGAAAATGCAGCCAAAACTCACCGTATCGTCACCATGGAAGAAGGGGTATTGAAAGGTGGCGTAGGGGATGCAGTGATGGAAGCCCTGAACAGTTACGGTCTGTTGCATATGACCGCCGTGCTGCCCTTTGGCATTCCGGATGAATTCATCTCACAGGGTGACAGGAAACTGTTGCTGCATGACATCGGACTGATGCCGGAACAGATGGCGGAGAAAATTTCTCATTGGTTATAGAAGTGATTCATATGGATAAACCGAAAAAGATCCGTCTCGACACTTTTCTCGTAGAACAGGGCTTTTTTGAAAGCCGGGCTCGGGCACAGGCAGCCATCATGGCGGGACAGGTGCTGGTGGACGAACAGAAAATAGATAAACCGGGTACCACCGTGAAAACGGAAGCAAAAATCCGTCTTCTGGGGGACCAATTAAAATATGTAAGCCGGGGCGGGCTGAAACTGGAAAAAGCCCTGCAGGTGTTTCCCGTGACAGTAACCGGCAAAGTGATGGCAGATATCGGCGCTTCTACCGGGGGCTTCACAGACTGTGCCCTGCAGAACGGGGCAAGCAGAGTCTACGCCATCGACGTGGGGTACGGTCAGTTGGCCTGGAAGTTGCGCAATGACCCCAGGGTCATCAACATGGAACGGACTAACGCCCGCACACTGGACGAGCACAGTCTGCCGGAACAATTGGATGCGACCTCTATCGACGTGGCCTTCATCTCGCTGGATAAGATTCTGCCTGCGGTGAAAAAACTGCTGGCGCCCGACGCCTTTGTTCTTGCTCTCATTAAGCCCCAGTTTGAAGCAGGAAAGGAACACATCGGCAAAAAAGGCGTGGTGCGGGACCCGGAAGTGCACAAAGAAGTCATCCGGCGCATCATTACTTTGGCACAGGAAGAAGGATTCACTATCGGCGGTCTGGACTTTTCTCCGGTAAAAGGTCCGGAAGGAAACATCGAGTATCTGTTGTACCTGACTACCGGAAGTGGGACAGGGGCTGGCAAAGTTGATGGGACACAAGCGGGTCGGGACAAGGTTGTGCCGGAAGTGCAAAACACTGCACTGTCTGTCGATATTGATGCTATTGTAACCGCTTCTCATGCTGCACTGGATAAGTAACTCAAAAACGCAGTATCCTGTATTGCAAATGCTTATTCAGCACTCCGGGTAATTTACTAAAAATAACCGCAGATGCTTCCGGTGCGGCTGCGGTGTCAAAGGAAGTAATCATGGATAACATACGTCTTGGGATTTTCCCCAACATGAGCATCGTCAAGGTGCGTATTCATTTTGAAGCGATTCTGGCTCTGTGCCGCAAATACAAGATCACGGTAGTACTGCCGGACAAGCTTGCGGAAATGTACAGTCTGGAACCCTTTGCCGGACGCAATTCCCAGCTGACGGCAGCTGTTTCTCTGGGAGGTGACGGCACGTTCCTGCGCATGGCCCGGGATATGGTGAAAATCAATGTGCCGGTCTTCGGCGTAAACTTCGGCCATCTGGGATTTCTGGCAGAAATTGAATATGATACGATGGAACAGGCGTTCCAGCTGCTGACGGATGGCAGGTATTCCATTGAAAAACGCTGTCTGTTGCAGGCCCAGACCTTTGCGGAAGGCAGAAAGACTCCGCAAAACGAGCTGGCTATCAACGAATTTGTAGCAGCCCGCAGTAACCTTTCCACCACCAACCACATGGAACTGTATATCAACGGGAAGCCTTCCGCACGGTATGCTGCGGACGGGCTCATCGTGGCCACAGCCACCGGTTCTACTGCCTATTCGCTTTCCGCGGGGGGGCCTTTGGTACAGCCTGGCATGGACGTCATGGTCATCACACCCATTTGCGCTCACTCTCTGGCCACCCGGCCTCTGGTCATTCCTGCTACGGAAGAGGTGGAAATCCGCCTGCTGCCCCGGAACACCAGTCCCATGGCCCTTTCGGCTGACGGGATACCGGTATGCGAAATCGGACAGAAGGATGTTGTAAGAATCTCAAAGAACCGCCAATTTCTGCGGCTGTTACGGCTGACAGATAAGAGTTACTACGAGACCTGGCAGGAAAAATTGATAAGAGACTTATAAGCTTGCCGTTTTTATCTATGGCTGCGTTGTTTTCTTGACGTAGTGCCACAGCGGATACGATTCATTCCTTGTTTTTGGCACAATCACACGGCAATCATTCTTTTACTTTTACAAGGAGAGATGTCATGAAAAAGCAGGAACGTCACCAACTGATTCGAAATTTGGTAGAAACAAGACATATCGAAACACAGGATGACCTGGCTAAAGCCCTGCAGGAAAGCGGCTATCCGGTAACCCAGGCCACGGTGTCCCGGGATATAAAAGAACTGATGCTGATCAAGGTCTCCGACATGAGAGGCGGATATCGCTATGCCTTTCCTAAGGAACGCAGCCATATGATGTCCTCCGAACAACTGGAGCGACTGGTGCGAAACTCCGTGATTTCTGTATGGGCGGGAGGCAATCTGGTGGTGCTTCACACTTTGCCGGGAACTGCCCAGGGTGTAGCGTTTGCGATTGACAGTATGAAATGGGTCGGAGTCATGGGTACCGTGGCTGGGGACGATACCATCTTCGTGGCTGTGGAAAACGACAGCGTAGCGGCGGATTTTGCCAACTATTTTAAGGAGACGAATTAATCAGTGTTTCCTTAAGTTTAAAGAATTAAAAGGAAGATGATATATCAATATGTTGCAATCATTGCACGTGCATAATTTTGCATTAATTGAAGACGCTAAGGTGGATTTTGACCGTGGCTTTACGGTATTTACCGGAGAGACCGGCGCGGGTAAATCCATCCTTGTCGATGCGTTTGGCATCGCCCTGGGAGGCCGGGCTGCAGCCGGTATGGTCCGTACCGGCACCGATGCTTTCTGGGTACAGGCCGTCTTCGATGTACAAGATGAAAGAATCTGTGCACTGCTACAGGAACAGGGCATTGAAGCAGATGATTTTTTGTTTTTAAAACGCAGAGTGACAGCTGCCGGAAAAAGCCAGAGCAGTGTCAACGGCATCCCGGTGCCTTTGGCAGTGTTGAAACGATTCGCCGAATTGCTGGTGGATATTCACGGGCAGCACGAAAACCAACTGCTGCTGCAGTCCAAAGCGCCAAGGTTCTTTACAGATGCCTTTGGAGGAAAGAAGGCAGAACAGGTGTTGGGAGCGTATCAGGCGAAGTACGAAGAATATGAAGCGGCCCGGGAGAACCTGCAGAAACTGGAAGAGCAGGGAAGCCAGAGGGAACGCCTGTTGGATCGACTGGCTTGGGAGATACAGGAAATCGGGGACGCCAATATCAAAGTGGGAGAGGAAGAAGCCCTGAAGGAAGAGGCTAAATTGCTGCAAAACAGCGGCAAGATCCTTAACGCCCTGCATCAGGCTTACGAAATGTTGGAGCAGGAAAACGGCGCTTTAAGCCAACTGGCGGAAATCAGAGAACAAATTGCCGCTGCAATCCGTTATGACAGTCGTCTGCAGGCTGTGTATGAAGGAATAGACGGAGCGTGGATTGCTGCAGACGACGCCTGCGGTCAGCTTCAGAACTATGTGGAAAACCAGAATTTTGATCCAAACCGGATGACAGAAGTGCAGGAGCGGTTGGATCTTTTGTACCGGCTGCAGCGCAAATACGGCAGCAGTGAAGAAGCGGTGCTGGCTTATCTGGCTCAGGCTAAAGAGCAACAGGAACAATTGCAGGATCTGGACAACCGCATTGCCAATGCACAGAAGGAACTGGCAACAATAACGGCAGAACTGACTTCCAAAGCAAAGGCCTTGACGGCTTTGCGAAAACAGAATGCGGAAAAGCTCTGCAGGGACGTGGAGACTCACATTCATGACCTTGCCATGCCGGACGGTAAATTGCAGATTGCTTTTACGGAAAAACCGGATTTTTCCATAGAAGGCAAAGACCAAATGGAACTCCTCTTTTCCGCCAATGCAGGGGAACCTTTGCAGCCCTTGGGGCGGGTGGCATCCGGCGGTGAATTGAGCCGCCTGGCTCTGGCCTTGAAAACCGTACTGATTGGTATCAGTGGAGTCAATACGATGGTGTTCGATGAAATCGATACCGGAGTAGGGGGCGTCACAGCCCAGAAAATGGCTGAGAAACTGGCGCTTATCGCCCGCCGGGGGCAGGTGATATGCATAACGCATCTGGCCCAGATTGCGGCTTTCGGAGACCGGCATATCCGGATTCGGAAAGAAACAAAAGAAAACCGGACCAGAACCAGTCTGACCACGTTGGATGAAACAGGGAGAGTAGAGGAACTGGTTCGCATGGCCGCCGGCGAGCACAACACCAAAGCTGCGGCAGAAAGCGCGGCCTCGCTGCTCAAGGCCGCTGATAAATTTAAAAACAGTAAACAACTGCTGTTTTGAAAAGAGGAATGAAAATGTTAAAAAAGATGAGTGATCCGGCATTAGACGAAACTTTTGTCAGCAGCAGGCCCGCTTTTGACGGCCGACTGCTGCATGTACATGTAGACACGGTGCGCCTGCCCAACGGTCGTACTACCACACGGGAAATGGCAGACCATCAGGGCGCCATTGCCGTGGTACCCATCCTGCCTGACGACAGTATCATCTTCGTGAAACAGTTCCGGTATCCCATGGGTACGGTTATGTACGAGATTCCGGCCGGGAAAATTGATCCGGGAGAGGACAAAGACGTCTGTGCCGTGCGGGAACTGTCGGAAGAAACCGGGTATGAGGCGGACCATTGGGAGTATCTGGGTGTTATTGCCACGACTCCGGGCTTTACTAATGAAGTGATTTATCTGTATGCGGCTACGGGCCTTCACCGTCATGAGCAGCACACGGACCCGGATGAGTTTATAACGGTGGAAGCGATACCGAAAGAAAAATTACTGTCAATGATTGAAGACGGTATCTTATATGATGGTAAGTCGCTGGCTGCATTAGGAATTTTATCCATGAAAGGAAAAATTTAACAGACTGAGGCCTCAGCGGTGAATTCTTCATAGCGCTCCGCTTATTCAGAATCCCCCGCTGGGGCCAGGAGTTTTGCGAATTAATTACCATGGAGGTACTATGAAACACTTACTTACGATTGCCGGCAGCGACAGCAGCGGCGGCGCCGGCATTCAGGCTGATCTCAAAGCCTTTGCGGCCCATGGTGTGTTTGGCATGAGCGTGATTACAGCGGTGACGGCGCAAAATACCTGTGGCGTTACAGCGGTACAGGATATCACTCCCGAAATCATCACAGCGCAAATCGATGCCGTATTCAGTGACATACGGGTAGATGCTGTAAAAATCGGTATGGTTTCACGACAGGAAAGTATTCATGCAATCGCAGAGGCCCTGAAGAAGTGGAAACCTCCGGTAGTGGTAGTAGACCCCGTTATGATATCGAAAAGCGGATATCCGTTGCTGCAGCCGGAAGCCTGCGACGCTTTAATTAAGGAATTGCTGCCTTGTGCCACGCTGCTGACTCCAAACCTGCCGGAAGCAGAATCCATCTGTGGTTTTTCCATTCGCACCGAAGAGGACATGGAAAAGGCAGCGGCCTGCATTATCGGTTTGGGAGCAAAGGCCGTACTGGTAAAAGGCGGACACCTGGAAGGAGAACGGGCCGATGATTATCTTTACGACGGCAAAAAAGGAACCTGGTTGCCAGGCGAACGGATTCAGACCGAACATACCCACGGAACCGGTTGCACCCTGTCCAGCGCATTAGCATCCAACCTGGCCAGGGGCATGGACCTGACGGAAGCCGTTACGGCAGCCAAAGCTTACGTGACCACCGGTATCAGGCATGGCATTGCGTTAGGGCACGGGCACGGTCCTGTGCATCACTTTGTAGAGATGTGGAAGAATGCAGAGTAAAAACAGGAATGCCTCTGATTCTTCACATAAACAGTTTACCTTTCTTTCACTTTATAGTATAATATATTCATGTATAAATAATTCAAAGGGGGAATTCACTCATGAAAGCTTATACAGGCGACAAAATTAGAAATGTGGCCATTGTAGGTCACGGTGGGGCCGGAACCACATCTGTAACGGAAGCTTTGCTGTACCGCGCTGGTGCGATTGATCGTATGTGCAAAGTAGAAGATGGGGCTACCACCACGGACTATGAACCGGAAGAAATTAAACGCGGCGTATCCGTAAACGCTACGCTGGCTCCGGTTGAATGGCGCGACAGCAAGATCAACTTTATCGATACCCCGGGCTTCGCCGATTTCGTTGCGGAAGTAAAAGGCGCTTTCCGGGCTGTAGACAGCGCTTTGATCGTAATCAATGCCACCGCTGGCGTACAGGTAGGTACCGAGCAGTGCTGGAAGCTGGCGGAAGAAGCCGGTCTGCCCCGCATTCTGCTGGTGAACAAGATGGACCGTGAAAATGCGGACTTCGACAGCATCCTGGAAAACCTGCGCCATAAATTCGGCAAGAAAGTACTGCCTCTGGAATTGCCTCTGGGCAAAGAAGATAAATTCGAAGGCGTCATCGACTGCGTAAAGATGAAAGCCTATCGCAAGAACGGCAACGGTTCCGATGAGATCGAGATTCCGGATGACCTGAAAGCTTATGCGGAAGACATGCATGAAAAGATGGTAGAAGCCGCCGTAGAAGCCGACGACGAGTGCATGATGCGTTATCTCGAAGGGGAGACCATTTCCGACGAAGAAATCAAAAAATGCCTGATCCAGGGTATCCGTCAGGCTCACATTTTCCCCATGATCTGCTGCAGTGCTCTCAAGAACATCGGCTTGGGCCGCACTATGAATGCTATCATCGACTATACTTACCCTGCTATCCTGAACGATTATAAGGTAAAAGACGTTGCGACCGGCGAAGAAGTAACCCGTGACGCAGGCGCCCCCATGGCGGCCCTGGTGTTCAAGACCACTTCCGATCCGTTCGTAGGCCGTCTGAGCTTTATCCGTGTGTTCTCCGGCTCCATCAAAGCCGACAGCATGGTTTACAACTCCAGCCGTGAAAAAGACGAACGTATTGCCAACGTATTCACCATGCGCGGCAAGAGCCAAATTGCGATGAAAGAAATCACCGCCGGCGATATCGGCGTAACCTCGAAATTACAGTTCACGGTAACCGGCGATACCCTCAGCGACAAGGCCAACCCGGTTCTGTTTGCTCCTATCGCCTTCCCGCTGCCCATGTATACCCGGGCTATTTTCGCCAAGAAGAAAGGGGAAGAAGACAAGATATCCAATGCTCTGAGCCGCCTCATGGACGAAGACCCCACCATCATTATGAGCCGCAACCCGGTAACCAAGGAAATGCTGGTAAGCGGTATGGGCGACCAGCACATCGAAATCATCATGGAGCGCATGAAACGGAAATTCGGCGTGGAAGCCGACCTGCGTGCGCCTCAGGTTGAATACCGTGAGACCATCCGCGGCAAAGCCCATGTACAGGGCAAACATAAGAAACAGTCCGGCGGCCATGGCCAGTACGGCGACGTTGTGATCGATATGGAACCCCTGCCGCCGGGAAGCGGTTTTGAGTTCGTAGACAAGATCTTCGGCGGCGCGGTACCCCGTCAGTACATCCCCGCTGTGGAAAAAGGCATGCAGGACTGCATGCAGCACGGCATCCTGGCCGGTTACCCGGTTGTGGACGTACGCATTACTCTTGTTGACGGTTCCTACCATCCCGTTGATTCTTCGGAAATGGCATTTAAGACCGCTTCCAGCATCGCTTTCAAGAAAGCCATGGAAGAAGCAAAACCGGTTCTGATGGAACCCTACTACAATCTGTATGTTCTCTGTGCAGAGAGCATGATGGGCGATGTCATCGGCGATTTGAACTCCAAGCGCGGCCGTATCCTTGGCATGCAGAGTGTAGAAGAAGGCATCAGCCGGGTAGAAGCCCAGGTTCCTTATGCGGAAATCATGGAATACTCCGTAGATCTTCGGGCACTGACCCAGGGCATGGGTACCTTTGAAATGAAGTTTGACCATTACGAAGATGTGCCGGCCAAGATGGCGGAAAAGATTATTGAAGAACGCAAGAAAGAAGCAGAATAAGAATCGTTTGATAAGTGAATAATCCTTAAATGAAAAACTGCCGTGTTGTATGCATGGCAGTTTTTTATATTGCAATTCTTATAGCATTATCCTCTCACAAATGGTATAATATATTGTCAGAGATTATGTTATTTACAGTCGTAACGACAGATTTACTCAATTTTTAATTCCGGGAGGACATCATGACTATGATTCAGGAAACCTGCGTACAGACATTACGGTTTTTAGCGGCAGACGAAGTGGAAAAGGCGAAATCAGGGCATCCGGGGTTCCCCCTGGGCACCGCGCCTCTGATGTTTACCCTGTGGGATAAGTTTATGCGCTACAATCCGGCAGATCCCAAATGGTTCAACCGGGACCGGTTCGTGCTGTCCCCGGGCCACGGTTCGGCGTTGTTGTACGCTATGCTGCATTTGGCCGGCTACGAAATTACCATAGATGACCTTAAAATCTTTCGGCAGTGGGGGAGCAAGACCCCGGGCCATCCGGAATATGGCGTCACTCCCGGGGTAGACGTATCTACCGGTCCGCTGGGCCACGGGTTTGCTATGGGGGCAGGCATGGCTCTGGCAGAACGTATGCTTGCAGCTAAATACAACAAGCCGGACTTTGCAATTATCGATCACTACACTTACGGACTGGTTTCCGACGGCGACCTGATGGAAGGGGTGGCTTCGGAAGCGGCTTCCCTGGCGGGTACAATGGGCCTGGGCAAGCTGATTTACCTGTATGATGACAATAAAATTACCATAGAAGGGAACACTGACATTGCCTTTACGGAAGATGTAGAGACCCGCTTTAAAGGCTACGGCTGGCAGGTGCTGCGGGTAGACAGTTCCGAAGATCTGGCTGCGCTGGAAGCCGCTGTAAAGGAAGCCAAAGCAGATACCGAACATCCCAGCCTGATCATCGTGCGGACCCATATCGGCTTCGGCAGCCCGAAGCAGGACAGTCCTTCCTGTCATGGAGAACCTCTGGGGGCCGATGCGCTGAAAGCAACCAAGGAAGCTGCCGGATGGGATCCGGAACAGAGCTTCGTGGTGCCTGACGAAGTGAAAGAGTATTTTGCCGGTAAGCTTCCGGCCTGTGCTCAGGCAGAAGCAGACTGGAACGAATTATTAAAAGCCTACGGAACCAAGTATCCGGAACTGACAGGGGAGTTGTTAGCTTCTCTTTCCGGTAACCGTACGGTCAATTTGGCAGAGTTGGAAAAACTCTTTAAAGACAAGGACAGTGTGGCTACGCGGGCTGCCTCCGGTGATATTTTACAGAAACTGGCGGAACTGGTGCCGGAGCTCGCTGGCGGCAGTGCGGATCTGGGTCCCTCTAACAAAACGGTGATGAAAGCCTGCGGTTACTACAGCAAAGCGGAACCCACCGGACGCAATGTCCACTTTGGCGTGCGGGAACACGCGATGGGTTGCATCGTCAACGGTTTATCCGTTCACGGCGGGTTAATCCCCTTTGGCGCAACGTTCCTTGTGTTCTCGGATTTTATGCGTCCTGCTATCCGCATGGCGGCTCTTATGGAAATCCAGTCCCTGTTCGTCTTTACCCATGACAGTATCGCGGTGGGGGAAGACGGTCCTACCCATCAGCCCATCGAGCAGGTGATGAGCCTGCGTATGATTCCCAACTCTGTAGTATTCAGACCGGCAGATGCGCTGGAAACGGCAGCAGCCTGGAAGTATGCTGTCGAGCATAAGACCGGACCGGTGTCCCTGTGTCTGAGCCGGCAGAATTTACCGGTGCTGAATGCGTATGCGGAAGCAGTACAGGCTGGTGCTATAAAGGGTGGATATGTGCTGAGCCCTGCTAAAGAATTGGCTAAAGCGGTGATCATCGCAACCGGTTCGGAAGTAAAGATTGCCTTAGAGGCACAGAAATTGCTGGCGGAAGACAATATCGATGTAGCAGTGGTGAGCATGCCGTCCATGGAAGTGTTTGAAGAGCAGAGTGCAGCTTATAAAGAAAGCGTATTGCCAAAATTTGTTCCTGTGTTTGCGGTAGAAGCCGGGGTGACATTAGGCTGGACGCGGTATACCGGACTGGAAGACCGGGTATTGGGTATCAATAGGTTTGGGGCTTCGGCGCCAGGCGGCGTGGTGGCAGAACACTACGGGATGACGGCTGCCAATGTTGCGGCTATGGTGAAATCTGTTTTTTAAAATTATACTATGAGGAGTCGATGCCCTCCCGTCTCCCGCCTGCTCACTGCGCACGCTCACTGTGTTGGCGTTGCCCGGTGTCATCAGTTGGGACTTTTCTGGGAGGACATCGGCTCCCTTGCACGTTACAGCTATGAAGAACATGAATTTACGCTTATACTTGGTTACCGATGAAAATTGTATGCCGCCCGGCAGAGATTTATTCCATGCGGTGGAGGAAGCCTTGCAGGCAGGTGTGACGCTGGTACAGTACCGGGAGAAGAATGGCCTGGGAAGAAGTATGCTGGAAAAGGCAATCGCGTTGCGCAGACTGTGTCACCGATACAACGTACCCCTGCTTGTAAACGACAGGTTAGATATCGCCCTGTTGTCGGGGGCAGACGGGGTACATCTGGGGCAGGACGATATACCGGTCGCAGAGGCACGGAGATTGGCAGACCTTTTTGCAGTCAACAACGTTGCGGCCTGTCAACCGGATTATGAGACGGTTACGGAGCGTGCTTCAGTCCATCGGATGGAAGCTGCCACGACGAGCCAAACTGCAAAACCTGTTCTACAAACAGAAAAACATTTTATTATCGGCGCCACGGCACATAATGTACAGGAAGCCCTGGCAGCAGAAGCTGCCGGAGCGGATTACCTGGGGTGCGGGGCTGTCTTTGCCACAAATACCAAAAAAGATACTGTGCCGTTAGGTTTGGAAGGTCTTCGGGCTATTCGCAAGGCCGTACATATCCCCATCGTTGGGATAGCCGGCATAACTCCGAAGAACTATCAGCAGGTATTAGCTGCCGGTGCTGATGGCGCCGCAGTCGTCAGTGGAATTTTAGGTGCAGATAATATTACTGAAACCGTAGCCGCCTTTTTAACAGGTATATAAGCAATTCTGTAATCAATGCTGTCCTGTAATGATGGAACCGGGTGTGAGTTAGTAAGCTGCCTGTAATGGGTTGCCGTAGCTGCGTTGAGGAACATTGAAGCAGTCAGTAACAAAAAGCGCCGGTCAACGTGCAGACGAATTAATCATCGTTTCCTTAAATATAACGAGCCAAAAATAAAGCTTGCTATTTATTGTGGTTTAAAGTGAAATTAGTAAAGCGACGGATGTGAATCCGTCGCTTTTGCATTATGAATCAGTTTATCGTTTTCTGTTAATCCGTTTTTCGTATTCAGTCTGCCTGGTGGCATTCTTCCTGTTCGTAAGCGTCTTCATAATCGATGGCGTCTTTGGAATTTTCCGCTTTTTCACCAACGTACCTTACAAACTCATCCATATCCTCTTTGGTTGGAAGCAGGGCCGTGTACATCTGGTTACCCATAGCGCTGGAGAGGATGTCGGGCATGCGCTCGCACATTTTGATGCCGCTGCCATACTTTGCCAAAATGTCTTCCTTGCTATGGACATAGCGGAACCGATCACGCTGTCCGAAAAATACGCAGTACTGCTGTTCCGGATTCTCCGGCAGACGTCGCTCGTCAAAACAGATCATGTCGGCCCAGAGCTGGTACACGTCAGTAGAGTGGGCAAAGTCCATCATATCGGGCATATAACCGCCGCCGGGACGCATGTTTACTTCCAGTCCCACGAAGTCTCCAACCTTTCCCAACCCTTTTTTGGCTTTGGTAAGCTTGAAGAATTCCATGTGGACGAAGCGGCTTTTCACACCAAAGGATTTCACTGTGGCGCGACCACGCTCCTGCAATTGGGTTTCCACGGACGGAGGTACATAGAAGACCAGTTCTGTCTGCTCGTTTACGATGTCCATGATGGGCGGGGAGATGCTCATGGACTCGAACAGTACATTGCTTTGGGAATCCACTATGGCGTCGTAGGAGCAGATCCAGCCGTATACATATTCTTCCATTACATAGGCGTCTTCCGGTTTTTCTGCGAAGAAGGCAGCCAGGTCTTCCTCGTTTTCCAAGCGCCAGGTAGCAGCGGCGCCTACGCCGTATTCCGGTTTCACGATGACGGGGTAGCCAACCTTTTTAATAAACTTTTCTGCTTCTTCCTGTGTGGTGACAGGGGCCTGTCTGCACGTTGGCACACCGGCTTTTTTATAATAGGGCTTCATGGCGGCCTTGCTGCGATAAGCCTGGATTTCATCTATGTCCGGACCGGAGAGGATGTTGAAATCCGTTCGCAGCATGGAGTCATGTTCCAGCCAGTATTCATTGTTGGATTCCAGCCAGTGGATCTTGCCGTATTTAAAACTGAAAAAAGCTACGGCCCGAAATACCTGGTCATAATCTTCCAGGGTTCCAACTTTGTAATATTCTGTCAGGCATTGTTTCAGTTCCGGGGCCAGGTCATCATAGGGGGTATCGCCGATACCCAGCACGTTGGCTCCGTTCTTCTTCAATCGGTCGCACCAGTTCCAGTAGGTGCGGGGAAACTGCGGGGAGATAAAGATAAAGTTCATATTGAGATCCTTTCAGGCGGAAATTTGAAAAACCGCCAATCGATTTGGGAAAGATGTGGGAGGTTCGCCTGCGCGTATGCGTTGTTCCTCCGCTTATTCGTCTTCCAGTCCGTGGTTACGGCAGTGGTTCAGCACGTGGGGCAGGAAGTACTGGTACATTTTCTTCCACCAGGGCCAGTCGTGGTTTACGTCGTAACCCCAGAAGTCGCACCAGGCAGCGATACCTTTGGCCCGGAAAGCTTCGTCCAGTACGCGGGTGGTGCGTATGCCTTCGTCTTCCCAGGCTCCCTGGCCGACACAGAAAATGATGACCCGCTGATTGAACAGTCTGATGTAGGGATGGTCCGCGGGCAAATTGGGCATAAAGGTAGCGGGGGAATTGTCGTACAGGGTGTTGTTCATCCAGGCGCCGAAGAAGTAGTGGGCGTCGTAGCATCCGGAGAAGCCGATGACGCCTTCAAACAAATCGGGACGGCGCAGGAACATGATGGCAGCGTGGGTGGCCCCCATGCTGCAACCGGTGGTGAATGGCCGCCGGTCTGATTGATTGTGCTCGTGGATCAGGGGCAGCAACTCATCAACGATGTACCGGTAATAATTTTCCTGCCGTTCCGCCCGCAGCACTTTGTCGCCGTACATGTCGGACCAGCTTTCCCAGTCCACCGAATCCACGCAGAATAACTGAAACTGTCCCTTATCAATATATTCGGCCAGTTCATCGATCATCCCGAAATTCTCATAATTGTCGCACATGGCATCCTGGGTAGGAAAAACCAGCAGCGGCCAGCCGGCTCCACCGTAGATCCGTACGTTCATATTCCGCCACAGGTGCTGGCTGAAATGCGTTATGTCTTGACGTGATGGCATGGATAACACGCTCCTCTTTTAGTATTATTATGGTAGTAGCATATTTTGTTTAAGGGGGGAATCCGTGGAACAGGGTAATCAAGTGGTATGTTTAATTTATTATATCACAAGTTGAGAGAGAAATAAAATGTAAGAATAGTGAAATTCAGTGACGGGGGGAGTGATAGAAAAACTCTCTCCTGTTTGCTTTTTTATGGACTCATTCACCTGTGGCTTCGAAACTCGGGCTTCGCCCTCAAACAGTCTCGCCACGGACGGCTCATTTCGTCTCATAAAAATACGCAAACACTCGCCATGTTTTGCTATTCCTCCCCCCGTTACTGAATTCACAGTATTTTACATATTTACAATAGACAACCTCGGGCTTTTGCGCTATAATAAATTGGTTATGTATACGCACCAAATTTACTACATTATTAAAATACATAATTAAAACATACAAACGGAGGATACACCCGTGTTAGATTTTTCCACATTATTGTTTCGCGCGCCGGCGCTGTTGATTGCGCTGACTATCCATGAATATGCCCATGCCTGTGTTTCCGACAGCCTGGGCGATCCGACCCCCGGTCTCCAGGGGCGGCTGACCCTGAACCCGCTGGCCCATCTGGATATTATCGGTACCCTGATGCTGGTGTTGTGCGGCTTTGGCTGGGCCAAACCGGTGGAAATTGATCCCCGGTACTACAAAGATTTCCGTTCCGGTCAGTTAAAGGTAGCGGCTGCGGGACCGGTAGCCAACCTGTTCCTGTGCTTTGTGGCGGTACTGATTATGACGGCCCGGGGCAGCCTGGGGATGTCCAGCAACATGGTGAACCAGTTTCTCTACTGGCTCATGTTGTATAACGTCTGGTTCGCTTTCTTCAATCTGATTCCTATCCCGCCGCTGGACGGTTCTAAAATTTTGGAAACCTTCATGGACTACGAGACTGCATATAAATATGAAAACTTTGTAGGACGTTATGGGTTTATTGTCCTGATCCTCGTTGTGTACAGTGGTATTTCCAATCTGATCATCGGCCCCCTGGCTTCCTGGTTCCTGCATCTTTGTTACGGAATAGCTAATATTTTGTTTTAATCAGTGTTTCCTTAAGAGGAAGGGAAGCCTGCGCGGCAATACAGTTGCCCGGCTTCGCATGCACGAAATTGAATGAAGGAGTCCGTACATGGCCGATCCGGTGGTCCGGGTCCTGCAATTTGAAGGCCCTCTGGACCTGTTGATACAATTAATAGAAAAGAACAAAATGGATATCTATGATATCCCTATTGTTTCCATAACCGACCAGTATATTGCCTATCTGCATTCCATGACAGAGATGGATTTGGAGGAAGCAAGCCAGTTCCTGGTGATGGCGTCCCTGTTATTACAGATTAAATCCCGTATGCTGTTGCCCAGGACGGAACTGGAAGAAGAGGATGAGGCAGACCCCCGGGAGATGCTGGTGCAGATGCTGGTAGAGTACCGGCATATCAAAGCGGTGGCCAGGCAGCTGGAGCTCAGGAAGGCGGCTGCGGCGCAACAGCATACCCGCAAGCCGTTTTTTGCCGATAACAAACTTCGTAACCTGCATTACTATCCGGTGAGTGAACTGCTTTTGGCCCTTGCCGGGCTGACCGGTCCTCTCCGCCGTCAGATTGCGGTGGTGGAAAGGCAGGAGTATGATGTCAGTGCAAAGATGCAGGACATTGTCAGATTACTGGGAGAATACCCGGAAGGAATTGAATTTGAAAAGGCTTTTGTGAAGACGGGAAGCACCAGTGAACGGGTGGCTTCGTTTCTGGCCGTACTTGAGCTGCTGCGGCTGAAGGTGTTGCGCATCAGTCAGAGCATGGCGTTTGCACCGATTTATTTGTTTTTGCGTAACGTGCCGGAGCCGGTGCTGATAGGAGGGGAACCGGATGCAACAGGAGTTTAAGCTGGGTCAGCTGGAGGCGTTGCTGTTTGCGGCGGGAGAACCTCTCGGCGTACCGCAGCTGGCAGAACTGCTGGGCCTGAACAAACCGCAGACATGGGAGCTGCTGGGACAGTTGCAGGAAGAATACAATACGGAAAAACGGGGCCTGGAACTGCGGGAAGTGGCGGAAGGCTGGCAACTTTGTACCAAAGCATGCCATCATGAGGCAATTTTGCAACTGGCCAATACCCAGGAGCTGAAGTTGTCCAATGCGTCCATGGAGACCCTGGCAATCATTGCGTACCGCCAGCCCGTGACCCGGGCGGAAATGGAAGCAATCCGCGGGGTGAAGGTGGACGGCGTGGTCAACACACTGTTGGAGTGGGAGCTGATTGCAGAAGCCGGACGCAAGGAAACAGCCGGACGACCCATATTATATAAGACTACGAAACGGTTTCTGGAAGTATTCGGATTAAAGACCCTGAAAGATCTGCCGGCCATGCCGGATATTCTGGCAGAAGATGCAGCCAGGCATCCGCAGCAGATTTCTCTCCTTGAGATGGAAGACGAGGAGGAAGCGGAATCGGGGACAGTGACGGATACCGTTGCGGCTGCGGCGGACAGTAAAGCGGAAGACGCAGATAAAGATAATGCATAGTTAGGATTACAGAGAATGGAAGAGAGATTGCAGAAAGTGCTGGCGCAGGCCGGCGTGGCTTCCCGCCGGGAAGCGGAAGGATATATTCTTGCAGGGCGCGTGAAGGTAAACGGCAAGGTCGTGAAAGAACTAGGGACCAAAGTAGGCCCTGATGCTTTCATTATGGTGGACGGTCATCCCATCCACCGGGAGCGCAAGACCTATTTGTTGTTTTACAAGCCCCGGGGCGTGGTGACAACCATGAAGGATCCGGAAGGGCGGAAAACGGTTGCGGATTATGTAAAGGATATTCCACAGCGGGTCTATCCGGTGGGACGGCTGGACTATAATACAGAAGGACTGCTGCTGCTGACCAATGACGGGGAACTGGCTCAGGCTCTGACCCATCCCAGCCATGAGGTCGATAAGACCTATGAGGTGACGGTGCCGGGCATTGTGCCTCAGGAAAAGCTGGATTTGCTCCGGGTAGGCGTAAAGCTGGAAGACGGCATGACGGCTCCGGCAGTGGTGGTACTGACCGGATACGATTACGAGAAGAATCTGACGCATTTTACTGTGACGATTCATGAAGGGCGCAACCGTCAGGTACGTCGCATGTGTGACGCCATCGGGTTTCCGGTGCGCTATCTGCGGCGCGTGATGATGGGGACGCTGACCCTGGACGGACTCCGCCGGGGGGACTGCCGCGAACTCTTTCATGAAGAGATTGAAGAGTTGAGGGCTGCCTGCGGACTGAAACGGAATCCGGAAGGGAAAGCGGAACGTGTCGTGGAACGTAAGCCAGAACGCAGGGCAGAGGGTAAGCCGGTGCGAAAGCTGGAACATCTGACGAAGCGCAGAGCTGAAGAAAAACCGGAATATAAAGGAACCGGCAGGACGAAACGAACCGCGGGCCTCAGGGCAAACAGGGAAAATGCTGCAAGGCCAAACCATAAAAAGAAGGAATCATAATGGCTGATGTAATTGTAATCGGCGGCGGAGCGGCAGGCCTTATGGCGGGCATCACGGCTGCCAGACAGGACGCCTCCGTGGTTGTACTGGAACGCATGAAGGAACCGGGAAAAAAAATGATGATCACCGGGAAAGGCCGCTGCAACATCACCAATGCCTGTCCCATGGAAGAATTTATTCCCAATCTGCCGGGAAATGGCAAGTTCCTTTTCAGCGCATTGCAACAGTTTACCAACGATGACCTGCTGCGCTTCTTTCAGGAACAGGGACTGAAAACGGTGACAGAACGGGGCGGCCGGGTGTTTCCCGCAACAGGAAAAGCGAAAGATGTCATCGCAGTACTTCGTTCCGCGCTGCAGAAGGCGGGGGGACGTCTGGTAACCGGCGCCCAGGCTACCGGTTTTACAGTGAAACCGGGACAGGTGACAGGTATCCGTTACCGTACCGTGGAAAACGACGGCCGCAGGGACGGACAGGATTTCCGCAGCCAAACCAAAGGTAAAATGAAACTGGGACCGGAACATACACTGGACGCAGGTGCAGTAATCGTCTGCACCGGGGGAGCCTCTTACCCCGGAACCGGTTCCGACGGCAATTTTGTACCGGTACTGGAAATGCTGGGTCTTTCCATAGAACCCCTGCTGCCGGCGCTGGTACCGCTCCAGCCTGAAGAGGGCTTTACCGAAGAGCTGGAAGGCCTGCAGCTGAAAAACGTGGAAGCCTCTGTACTGGCAGACAGTAAAGTCGTGGCCAAAGAATTCGGCGAGCTGCAGTTCATCCGGGGCGGCATTGCGGGCCCCATCTGCCTGACCATGAGCCGGAAAGTGGCCCGGCTGCAACATTACAATCAGCCGGAACTGGAACTTTCCATTGATCTGAAGCCGGCGTTGTCAGACGAAAAACTGGAAGCCAGACTCATACGGGACTTTCAGGAATTCAGTAAACTACGGTTGGCGGAAGTTGTACGCAAGCTCTTGCCGCAGCCGCTGGTGGAACCGGTTCTGGATACCGCTTTTCTGGACGGTAAGAAACAGGTCAGTCAGGTTTCAAAAGAAGAACGCCTGGCCCTTGTACAGGCCGTGAAGCATTTCACCATTCCCCTTATGGGAACAAGACCCCTGGCAGAAGCTATCGTCACAGCAGGGGGAGTGGCGTTGAAAGAAATTGACCCCAAAACCATGAAAGCCAAACGCATCGCCGGTCTTTACTTTGCCGGCGAAGTCATGGATGTAGACGGTTACACCGGAGGCTTTAATCTGCAGGCCGCTTTCAGCAGCGGCTACGTGGCCGGAGTACATGCGGCGAAGCAGGTTTTGAATCGGTAAACACAATAATAACAGAAAGGTGACATTAATTATGAATAACGGATTTGTAGTCGCTATCGACGGACCTGCAGGCGCAGGCAAAAGTACCATCGCCAAACTGGCGGCCGGGAAACTCGGCTTTGCCTACATCGACACCGGCGCCATGTATCGGGCTGTAACCTGGAAACTCCTGCAGACAGGCAAACCTTTCACTCCGGAACTGGCCGGCAAACTGGCCCATGAAATCTGCATCACCTTCCGTCCCGAAAACGCAGTAAACCGCGTCTTCGTAGACGGAACCGAAGTAACGGACGCTATCCGCACCGCCGAAGTCACCGGACTGGTTTCCAAAGTGGCCGCCGTGCCCGAAGTCCGTACCGCCATGGTAGACCAGCAGCGCCGCATGGGTAAAGAAGGCGGCATCGTCATGGACGGACGGGACATCGGTACTGTAGTTTTTCCCGATGCCCAGTGCAAAATCTTCCTCACCGCTACCGTAGAAGAACGGGCCCGCCGCCGCGGCCTGGAGCTGGAAGCCAAAGGCGAAACCGTAGACTACAAAAAGCTGCAGGAAGAAATCGCCTCCCGGGACAAACAGGATATGGAGAGGGAAGTTTCCCCCCTGCGTCAGGCGGAAGACGCCATCTATCTGGACACCTCGGCTATGAACATCGAACAGGTGACGGATAAAGTATTAGAATTGGTTAAAGAAAAGCAGTTATAAAGATTAATTGTAATATTGCGGCCAGGTAAAGGAGTGAGCAAAACATCGGCAACGATTGCGTAATTTTATGAGACGAAATTTGCCGTCGTGGCTTCGACTGTTTGAAGGCGAAGCCTGAGTTTCGAAGCCACAGGCAAATAAGTCCATAAAATAGCAATCGTTGACGGTTTTGCGAACCCTTTTCCTGACAGTATGCTTTAAGGACGTATACATATGACTTTATACGATTTTTGTCACCTGACTTTCCCCTGGGTATTCAAAATATGGCTCCGTTGCGAAGTCTACGGCCGGGAAAACATTCCTGCAGAAGGCCCCGTGGTCATTGCCAGTAACCATCTGAGCCTGCTTGACCCGCCAGTATTAGGTGCGGCAGCCACACGGAAAGTGCATTTTATGGCAAAATCCGAACTCTTCAAACCTGCCTGGTTCGGCGCTCTCATCCGTAAACTGGGAGCTTTCCCCGTAAAACGGGGAGAGATGGACCGGGAAGCCATAAAAACCGGACTCGCGATTTTAAAAGAAAACAAAGTACTGGCTGTATTCCCCGAAGGTACCCGCAGTAAAACGGGGGAACTAGGCCGGGCCGGCGGCGGCGCCTTCATGATGGGCGTCAAACGGAAAGCCAAGATTGTGCCGGCCTATATATATGGTACCGATTTAAGCAGGCATCCGGGTTGGCCCAAGGTACGGGTCATCTTCGGAAAACCCATAGAATATGATCCCGACATGGGGACCGGACGGGAAAGCCTGGACGCCCTGGGCGCCCGCTGGCGGGAAGAAGTCCTGGTTCTGCGAAAGGCGGTGGCAACGGAAAATGAAAATCATCCTGGCTGATCCCTGTGGCTTCTGCTACGGTGTGAAACGGGCTGTGGAAATCGCAGAGGGAGCTGTAAACAGTCTGCCTGCCGCAACCCTGGGTCCTCTGATCCACAATCCGCAGTTCACAGACGAACTGGCGGCCAAAGGCGTGGGATGCAAAGACTCATTGGACCAGTTTTCGGAAGGGGAAACGGTTATTTTCCGTTCCCATGGGGTGGGTCCGGACATTTATGAGCAGGCAATTGAAAAAAAATTGAAAATTTTAGATGCCACCTGTCCTAATGTAAAAACGAGCCAACGCAAGGCACAGCAAGCATTTGAGGATGGTTACCTGCCCATTATCGTCGGAGAAAAAAATCATCCGGAAGTAAAAAGCATATTGGCATTTGCCGGAAAAAATGGTATTATTATAGAATCTAAAGAAGATATTGGCGAAGTGCCCCCTGTTTCCAAATATTGCGTCATCATCCAGACCACGTTTGAACTGGCGAAATTTGAGGAAATACTGCAGGCGCTGCAGGCTGCAAGGCCCGGTGAATACCGGGTGGAGCGGACAATCTGTCTGGCGACCAAAGAGCGGCAGAATGCTGCGGCTAAGCTGGCTGCTGAGGTAGATGCCTTTATCGTGATAGGCGGCAGGAACAGTGCCAACACCAGGCACCTGACCGAGCTGGTAAGCGCCATCTGCCCCCGGTGCTATCAGATTGAAACCGCTGCGGAACTTTCTCCGGAAATGTTCCAGGGGTGCAGAAAAATAGGTATCTCGGCCGGAGCATCCACTCCGGAACGTATAATTAAGGAGGCTGTCAAAGCGATGGAAAACATGGAAATCAACAAAGTAGAGGGTAACGAATTCGAGGCGATGCTTGATGCCAGCATGGAAGATTACGGCGTGCATCCGGGCAAACTCGTTACCGGCAAAGTAATTCAGGTAGATAAAGAAGGCGTTTATATTTCTTTTGGCTATAGACGTGAGGGCTTGATTGCCTGGGCTGACTGGGCAATGGACGCAAACCCGGAAGAACTGATGGGTACGGTTAACGTTGGCGATGAAGTGGAGGCAGTTGTTGTACCGGGTTCCACTACTGAAGAGTTTATCCGCCTGTCCAAGATCCGTGCGGAAAAAGAAGCTGCATGGAAGACGGTACAGGAATTGCCGGAAGGCGAAAAGCGCCCGGCAACCGTTAAAGTATTGCGCGTGATCAAAGCTCGCGGCCGCGACAAGGACTCCGACAAACCGAAACAGGTTGTAGGTCTGGCTGTAGCAGTCGAAGGCGTAGAAGGCTTTATGCCTGCTTCCCACGTAGAACTGCGTCATATTGACGACTTTACCCCGTACGTAGGTAAAGAAATGGAAGCTGAGATTATCGAAGTCAATGCGGAGAAAAAACGTATTGTTGTTTCCCGCCGCGACCTGCTGAAAGCGGAAAAGGCGCAGAAGCATCAGGAATGGCTGGAAAACCGTGAAGCCCGTATCGCGGCTGCCAAAGAAGCCCGTGCTGCCAGAGAAGCTGCTGCGTATGAAGAAATCGTAGAAGGCGAGACCTACGAAGGCAAAGTTGTAAAGGTTGCTGAATTTGGTCTGTTCGTAGAAGTACTGGAAGGTCTGGTAGGCCTGGTTCACAATACGGAACTGTCCTACGACCGCAGCGTAAAAGCGGGTGATGTTGCCAAGGAAGGCGATATGGTAAAAGTATTTGTCAAGAAAGTTGACAAAGAAAACCATCGCGTTTCCCTGTCCATCAAAGCAACCCAGGAGGATCCGTGGATTGCTGCTGCTGCCGGCTTTGCGGTAGGTGATGAAGTGGAAGGCACCGTAGAACGCTTCCTGCCCTTTGGCGCACTGGTTCGTCTGAATGATAAAGTAGAAGGCATGATTCACGTTTCCGAACTGGCAGATACCCGTGTGGAAAAACCGGAAGACGTGCTGAAGATTGGCCAGGTGGTTAAACCGATGATCATTAAGATTGATCAGGCCAAACGGAAAATCGGACTGTCCCTGACCCGCGCTAAGAAAGATGAAGAAAAAGCAGAAATGAAAGCTTTTATGGATGGCAATACGGAAGAAAACTTCTCCAATAATGCTATGGCGGAACAGCTGGAAGGTCTGAACAAATAAACCTGAATCGCAGAGGACGGAGTTTTTCCGTCCTCTTTTTGGTTTTTAGTGACAAATTGTTTAAAACGGTGTCTGCAGCATAGCTTTAAACAATTTGTACTGCAGGGCGGATGTGTAAAAGCAGGTTATCACACCGCCGGATTGTAATAGTTTGGTTTTATCAGGGGATTGGTATGATACGGGAACAACGAAAATTAGATCATATCCGGTACGCGCTGGAATTAGGAGACGGAGAGCGCAAGACAGGTCTGGAAGATATCCGTTTTCTGCACAACTGCCTGACGCCGGTGGAACCGGACAGGGTGGATATACGCACCCGGATCGGCAACCTTAAACTGCCGGTTCCGGTGATGATTGATGCCATTACCGGCGGTGCGGACCGTGTAAAGGAAATCAACCGAAAACTGGCTGCAGTGGCAGGGCGTGCCGGTGTTGCCCTGGCGGTAGGGTCCCAGTACGGTTCTGTCAGAGAAGGGCAGCATGCAGATACCTTTGCGGTGATTCGTGAAGAGAATCCCGATGGCATCTTCTTTGCCAATGTCAGCGCTCTTGCTACGCCGGAAGAGGCAAGAGCTGCCGTGGATATGATTCGGGCAGACGCCCTGGAGATCCATCTGAATGTGACCCAGGAACTGATTATGCCGGAGGGAGACAAACAGTTTTCCCTGATCCGGGATAACCTGTCCCGTCTGCAGGATTGTACGAATGTTCCGATCATTATGAAAGAGACAGGCTGCGGCATGGCGGCGGAGCAGATACAGGAACTGCAGGCTATGGGCTTTTCCTGTTTTAACGTTGCCGGCCTTGGCGGCACCAGCTTTGCAGCCATTGAGGCTGCCCGGGGCCGGAACACACGCTATGAAAAGTTTACAAGCTGGGGGATTCCTACGGCCTGGAGCCTCATTGACGCGGCTCATGTGGCGAAACCATGGGACACGGTAATTGCGTCTGGGGGTATCCGTAACGGCTGGCAGGCGGCTCTGGCGATTGCGCTTGGCGCAGACGCTGTGGCCATGAGTGGAAACGTGCTGACAATGCTTATGCAGAACGGGGAAGAGGCTGCCGTTGCGTATCTGCAGGATGTAATCGCTGATTTAAAAGACATCATGGTGCTGACAGGCTGCCGGACTGTGCAGGAATTGCAGCGGGCACACCTGGTATATACGGGGGAAACAATGGATTTTATCCGGAGCAGGGGCTATGCGCCTTTAGATAGGAGAATACGGTGAAAAGAAGCCTCCGTTATGAAACAATTCCGAAACGATGAAATCTGATTGATGAATGATTCGAAACTCGCTGATGCATGCAAATGCAAAAGATAAGCTGGTGTGTTTTTTCTGGCAGAAGTCAGCTTTTTTTAGTATAATAAAAAGATAAGGATAGTACGAATCAGATGATATGAGTTAAGGAAACGCTGATTGATTCGTTATCGTACAAACTCATTGAATCAGCGTCTCCTTAAATGCCTCACCCCAATATTACCCGGAGGACGATGCAACGTGAGTGTAGATACCCTTTTAAAAAGGCCGCAGGAGAACCCGGTACCCCGGCTGACCATTGCCAAAGTACAGGAAATGCTGCAGGCTATGAGCCCGTTATATGAGATTGTGCGCCTGGTGAACCCCGGCGAATGCTTTGAACTTTCCGTCACCAAAAACGGAAAACTGAATTACGGGAAAAACTGCTTCTCCGTATGGGGACGCAGCAGCCGCTGCAAGAACTGTATCAGCTTCAACGCCTGTGTTTCCCATAAAAAATTCACCAAAACCGAAATTCTGGACGGGCAGGAGTATGTGATCAATGCCATGCCGGTGGAGGTGGAGATGGAAACCGGGGAGTTGATGAACTGTACTATTGAGATGGTGACACTGAAACCGTCGGAAATAGGGGAAAGTGTATCTGCCCGGGATGAGAGCCGGGAGAGAAGCAATTACACTACGGCTCTGTACAACCTGCGTCATGATCTGCTGACCCGCATTTATAATATGAAAGGTTTCAGCGAAAGCCTGCGGGAGCGGCTGAGCAGTGAGCCGGATGCGGACTTCGACCTGATCCAGATCAAAATCCGCGGCTTCGACCTGATCACCCAGCTCTTTGGCGCCAATCGGTGCGATCAGCTGCTCATTGGCCTGGCTCAGTATCTGGCCACGCTCCAAAAACCCTATGGCGCGTTGTACGGTCGCATCGGCCGGGATAATTTTGCGCTCTGTGTTCCTCATGGTGTCTTTGCGGACATCCCGCTGGAGAACGAACTGAAGATGCTGGCCGGGAGTCTCATGGGCCGGTCCTATCACGTACATTACCAGGTGGGCATTTACGAAAAGCTGGACAGAGGCTATTCCCTGGGTCAGATGCTGGACCGTACCACCATGGCCATCCAGTCCATCCGTACACAGGACGTGTATGCGGAACAGTGGTTTGAACAGAGCCTGCTGGAAACAGCTGTAAAGGAACGGCAGATCCTGAACGATTTTGACGATGCCCTGAAGAACGGGGAGTTGCGGCTGTTCCTGCAGCCCCAGATCGGTCTGGACGGAAAGATGCATCGGGCGGAGGCGCTGTCCCGCTGGTTCCACAAGGATCGGGGATTAATCATGCCAGGTGATTTTATCCCGATTCTGGAACGCTCGGATAACATTTACCGGATGGACCATTACATCTGGGAACAGGCAGTGAAACAGCTGGCCATCTGGGAAAAGTCCGGCCATGGGGATGTAAGCATTTCTGTGAACGTGTCTCCCAAGGATCTGTATTACGGTGATGTGGCAGACATCTTTATCCAACTGGCGGAAAAGTACAAGATCAATCCCGCCCGGCTCCATCTGGAGATTACGGAGTCAACCATCATCGAAAACTTTGATGCCTGCAATCTCATCATTGAGAAGTTGCGGGCCCGGGGGTTCCTGGTAGGGCTGGACGATTTCGGCAGCGGCTATTCGTCCCTGAACATGCTGCAGAATATCCAGGCTGACGTACTGAAGCTGGACATGGGCTTCCTCCGGAAACTGGATCACTGGGAACGGGGCAAGCAGATCATCAAACTGGTCATCGACCTGGCCAAGACCCTGGACATGGCCGTGGTGGCAGAAGGCGTGGAAACTGCCGAACAGGTGCAATACCTACGGGAACTGCAGTGTGATTACCTGCAAGGTTTCTATTTTTCGAAACCCATTGCGGTGGAAGAGTTTGAGAAAAAGTATTTTGCGTGAGCGCAGGGAAGTTTAAAATTGTATTTGCTGTGCATCCCGAAAGCCGGTTGCGCTGAAACCGTGAGGGTGAAAGGCAGCAAACAGAAAGGACGAAACAGATTGGAAAAGAAGAGCACGTGGGAAAACTATACACCGTCCCAGATTAAGGCCTGTCATGAATTCTGCAACGGATATCTGGATTTCCTGAGCAACGGCAAGACGGAACGGGAATGTGTGGAGCTTATCCTGGCGGAAATGCAGGAGGCCGGCTATAAAGACCTGGATGAACTGATCGCCAAAGGAAAGAAGCTGAAGACCGGGGACAAGGTGTACCGCATCAACATGAAAAAAGGCATTGCTATGTTCAATATCGGCAAAGAGCCCATTGAGAACGGCATGAATATTTTAGGGGCCCACATTGATTCCCCCCGCATGGATGTGAAGCAGAACCCGTTGTACGAAGACGGCGGCTTTGCCCTGCTGGATACCCATTATTACGGCGGTATCAAAAAATACCAGTGGGTGGCGATCCCCCTGGCGATCCACGGTGTCATCGTGAAAAAGGACGGCACGGTGGTGAAAGTTGCCGTGGGC
This sequence comes from uncultured Succiniclasticum sp., assembly GCF_902793885.1. Taxonomy (NCBI): domain Bacteria; kingdom Bacillati; phylum Bacillota; class Negativicutes; order Acidaminococcales; family Acidaminococcaceae; genus Succiniclasticum; species uncultured Succiniclasticum sp. The sequence goes on along the minus strand of NZ_CADBFF010000007.1, from coordinate 54,145 downwards.
GAAAAACCGGAAGACCCGGTGTTCTTCGTGTCCGACCTGCTGATCCATCTGGCCCAGGAACAGATGAACAAGAAGGCGACGACGGTGGTGGAAGGGGAAGCCCTGGATGTGATCGTGGGCAACCAGCCCATCAAAGTGGGCCGCAATGTGAAGGACGAAGACAAAAAGTCCGCAGGCAAGGAAGCCGTGAAGAAAGGCGTGCTGGCAATTTTGAAGAAGCAGTTTGGCGTGGCAGAGGAAGATTTCCTCTCCGCAGAGCTGGAAGTGGTCCCCGCAGGCCGCGCACGGGAAGCCGGTTTCGACCGGAGCATGGTGCTGTCCTACGGGCAGGACGACCGGGTCTGCGCTTACGGTTCCTACAAGGCCATGCTGGATGTGAAGGACGTGAGCCGTACCGCCTGCTGCATTTTAGTGGACAAGGAAGAAATCGGCAGCGTTGGCGCCACCGGTATGCAGAGTATGTTCTTTGAGAATACCGTGGCGGAGCTGCTGGAACTGCTGAGCAAGGGAACGGATCTGGCGTTGCGCCGCACCCTGGCCAACAGCACGATGCTCTCCAGCGATGTGAGCAGCGCGTTCGATCCGCTGTATGCATCGGCTTTCGACAAGAAGAACGTAGCCTACTTTGGCAAGGGCCTGGTGCTGAACAAGTTCACCGGCGCTCGGGGCAAATCCGGTTCCAACGATGCCAATGCGGAATACATCGCCCACATCCGCAGCATCTTTGCCAAAGAAAAGATTAACTTCCAGATGTCAGAACTGGGCAAGGTGGATTTGGGAGGCGGCGGCACCATTGCCTACATCATGGCGCTGTACGGGATGAACGTCATCGACAGCGGGGTGCCGGTGCTGAGCATGCACGCCCCCTGGGAAGCCACCAGCAAGGCTGACATATACGAGGCAAGACGGGGCTACGAAGCTTTCCTGAAACTTGCGAAGAGAGTGTGAAGTGGTCGAATTTGATGAACCGTCGCTGTGTGTGCAGCTGTGGGATGCTGCCCCAGGACAGAAATAAATTGTAAATGGAAGTTGTGAGTAATCCCTTTTCAATATTAATGGAGAATGTGACAATATGGCACAAGGAAAACGTTTTTATAAAAAGAATACCAATTCACCAGCAGGGCAGGGAACGCCAGAACAGAATGTAGCAAAGGCTGCCGGCGGAGACAGAGTAAATACAAATTACGAAAACAAACCCAATGCCGGTCAGGGCGGAAGACCCGGCAAACCGGGCCCGGGAACTGTCAACAAACCAGGCGGCAAACCGCCCCGCAAGTTCCGGAAGAACAACTGGGACGGCAATAAAGACCGGAATACGGTTGGTAAGGGAGCTAACCGTGAAGGTTACGCAGAACGCGGCGGCAAACGGCCGGAAGGCAAAGGGGAGGGTCCGGCGAACCGCAATGGTAACAGACCGGGGGGCAATCGTCCGTACAGACCGCGCTTTGAAAACCGGAAACCGCAGATGGCAGGCAAACTGCTGGTAGCGTTTTATTCCTGGTCCGGCGTAACGGAAAAGGCGGCTCAGAAGATCGCGTCTGTGGCAAAAGGCAATACCTACCGCATCCTGCCGGTGAAAGCCTATCCGTCCATGTACGGACTTTGCGTGGCCAAGGCCGGTATGGAAAAGGCCTCCGGGGCACGTCCGGAAATCAAAGGCTCGCTGCCGGATTGCAGTCGCTATGAGAAGATTGCCATCGGGTTCCCCATCTGGTGGTTCAGCTGTCCTAACATCATTCACTCGTTCCTGGAGAAGGTGAACCTGGAAGGGAAGAAGGTGTATCCGTTCTGCACCAGCAAGACCAGCGGACCCAAGAGCAGTGCGGACGCCATCCGCAATACCGTTCCCAAGGCGGACGTGAAAGATTGTCTGGATGCGAACAAGCTGGCTGAAATGAGTGACGAAGAGATTAAAAAGTGGCTGGAGATGTAAAAAGCTTACAAGGATAAGAATGAAAAGAACGAAACAACAATTGTTATTCAAGCGCAAACTGACATTTTTAACAGTTACGGTTTTCCTGGGGCTTTGCGGCTCTGTCGTACCTGGTACGGCAGAAGCTGCAAAGCTTATTGTTTCCGGTGGCGGGCGCAGCGTGTTTGATGTGAATTTTGTGAAGGTTACAGATCAAAACAAGGAAGCGGCCGGTGTACTGTTTGTTGATTATCTGGACGACGAAAGCAAGACCGTGATTCCCTATAACCATCCAGCGCAAACACAGAAAGGCGTTATAAATGGGGTGCAGTATTGGGCGGATATGCTGGGTTCCGATACAAAGAACCCTGTGCCGGCACAGATTTTCGTCAGAGGGAAGGCCCAACAAGGCAACGCATATGCGGCTTCGGTTGCTTTTAAGCAGGGAGAACCCGTCTCGGCCCACTATTGGATGCAATCGCTGCAGCAAGGGAAAGAACTGAACCGGATCGATGATTTTACAAAACTGAAGATGATATCTTCGGGCCAAGAAAAATTCATAATTTATGACGGGAAAAAACTGAATGATGAAGCCTACGGTATAATCAGCATAGGACAGTTTATGGGTGCGGACCGCAAGGGATGTGCAGATGGATGGTGGTCTCAGAAGGGAAATATCCTGCCGGATAATGAACAGGCGGCAGACTTGGCGGCTACCGTACGACATGAAATGGCCCATGCGCTTGGCTTCAATGTGATAACAGCATCCGTTGAGGATAAGAGAGGGAAAGAAATGGAAGACGCGGACGGTGTTCCCATCATGCAATTTCCCTCAGACATAACACAAGACAATGCTTGGATCTACCATCTGCGGGACCAGAACCTGAATCCGGCGACAAAAGGGAAGATGATTATTACTTCCCGTGAGTTTTCCAGAAGGAAAACAAAAGACCCATCATTACGGGAAGCTGATTTCTTTATTTTAGATAATAAGAGCACAACACAGCCCCGCTCTGGAAAAGCATACTTTGTTGGTGACGAAGTGACCAACGTATTGAAGGGCAAACAGTTTGACGGCGTGGACGGCCTGCCTGTCACCGGCTGGGAAACAAGTGGTCTGGACCTGTCCCATCTGGAAACCGGCGGGTTGATGAGTCATGCTGATTACCGGAACTACACTGTTTTTACAGAAGTGGAACTGGCGGCCATGCAGGATATAGGCTATCAGTTTGACCGTAAGGCCTATTATGGAAGATCGGTTTATAATGACGGACTGACCCTTATCAATACCCAGGGCTATTCAGCCCGGAATGCGGCGGGTACTGTCTATATTGCCGGAAAATACAGTGAAGTACCCTATGGCATAGGGCTTCATGTGTTCGGTTCCCGGAATACCATCACCCAGGCGGCGGATATCCTGACAAAAGGCGATGGCGCTGCAGGCATACGCATTGACGGTACGGAAAACACCGTTACCCTTGCCCGGGGGAATGCGGTCCATGCAGACGGCGCCAACGGGATCGGCGTACTGATCAGCTATGGCCGGAACCAAACGTTAAACCAGGAAGGGACGGTTACGGCGGACGGAACCGGCGGCAATGGAGTACAGTTTGATTTTGGCAGTAATATGCTGGGAGCGGGTTCAGAATACAGGGGGTCGTATATCCGCTTTTCCCGTAACGTGGATGCAGAAGACGGAGGTATAACAAGTTCCGTCAATAACCAGATCGATGAGACCGTTCCGGAACTGAATGGACCGCTGGTTACGGAATATAACCTGTCCGGATCCCTGTCCGGCGCGAAGAATGCGATTTATATCGGACGGAATGCCTTTGTCAGGTCGATTAATGTGAAGGAAGGGGCTTCCATCAGCGGGAACATAACTTCTGACTGGAAGCATTTCAAAACTGACGGCAGCTATGATGAAGTTCCGTGGGATAAAGTCGGTCAGGCACTGTGCCTCCAATATAATGGAAAAAACTATTCATATGACGTCTATATTCCCGACCTGGTGACGAACCTGAATTTTAATGCGAACATAACATATAACGGCAACATCTCCAGCCCGAACAATATGAAACTGAACGTAATGGGCGGAACGCTGACCTACGGAGGCAAGGCCGATGTGGTTGGGGTGCAGGTTGCCAAAGGCGCCAGCCTGTTTGGCGGCATCTATACGGTTCACGATATGACCGAATCTGTGGTGGACGATTTTGCCATGGAGATGGACAGTACGGATACGGGTTACCTGGTCAGTCACGGTACCATCGGCGCGCTCGACGATGCATCGTCTATGCATATTACCGGGAAACTGCTTTCCGACGGCATGCTGCAGGGCGTGGCCGGAGGAAAGGCCGGGACGATTCGTGTGAGTGATGAGGCAGAAATTGATGGTTCCCAGGTCATTGCGAAAAATCTGCTGCCGGATGAAACATTTGCGGTATTGCAGGCCGGTTCTGTCAGCGGTTCCGTAAAGAATACGGAAAACGCGCCGTATAAGTTCGGCATGCTGGATGAAATCGGTTCTGTGGAAGGGAACCAGGCGGTAGTGACCGGTAAAGCGGCCAACAACCTGGGCGCTGTAGATGCGGTGCAGAATGAAACGTACGGCGCCATGATGTCCATGTACAACAACCTGACTGCAAATGGAGATATGCGCCGTAATGAAATGCGTTCCCTGTTCACACTGACGCCTGCGGAGACAAAGAAAGCGCTGTCTTCGATTGCGTCCAACGCGTCGGCTAACAGTATGGCGTTGGCCCAGCGGAGCGTGATGACCCGTCACCTTTTGTCTTCCCGGCTTAACGAAGCCTTCCTGCCAAAACCGGTAAAGGTAAAACTGCCGGAAGCCAGTTTGGATGGAGGTAACGGCAGTGCTCTGGATGTTTCCCTGAAACTGCTGGAACCGGCGGAAAATGATATCTGGCTGAAGTTTGGCAAGAACTGGGGCGATTTGAAAGACGACGCCGATTACCACAGTTCCACTACATTACTGGGATGGGACAAAGCCGTTGCTCCCAATTGGAGGGCCGGGGTATATGCCGGTTACAGTAAAACTGCCTTTACGGACAGTACCGCAGGCAACGAACTGAAAGACACTCGCATTGGTCTGTACGCCGGTTACAACAAAGCCGGAAGGGAAGGCCTGGTGTTCCTGAATTATGGCTGGATGCGCAACAAACTGCACAGGGGTGTTATGGGCATGACTGCCAGCGCCGATTATCACAGCCGCATTCTGGAGCTGGGCGGCGAGTATCTGTACGACCTGCAGGCGCAGAAAGACGTTCCCTGGCATGTGCGGCCGTATGTGAACGTACAACTGTCCCGGCTGTGGCAGAACGGGTACAGCGAAACAGGGGCCGACGTATTTAATCAGGTCGTGGACAGCAAGCACAATGATTATTTTGGCGCAGGGGCAGGGGTAGAGTTCAAACGATATCTGTCCGGAGGGAATTACGCCATCCGGGTTGGTATCCGTCATGCCTTTGCCGGTGCGGAACCGAGACTGCGGTACAGTTACATGGGCAATCAGGCGAACAGCTATGATATGCGTAACGTACAGGACAAGACACACTTTGTTTTATCCATCGACGGGGAGACGGAACTTGCCAAAGGCTGGAGCCTCGGCGGCGACGCCGGCTTAACCCGCGGCAGTCACGACAAAGACTGGTTCTGTTCGCTAACGATAAAACGCATGTGGTAAAACGATATAAACTAAAAGTAAGAGGTATCGGATTTTGTCCGATGCCTCTTTTTTGCAAAACGATATGGTCAAAAATATCCATGTAATCAGGGGTATGCCATTAAAAAAACAAAAACCAGGAATACAATGATATTGAAAAGAAATCCAAAGATTCTGCTTCAGTGAATTACTGTTTTAACAGCAACATTATAAAGAATGGAGGTAAACAACGATGTTACGAAAATCCATACTGAAACGATTCATGATAGCTTCCATAATAACCGCGTGTCTGAGTACTACTTATTTTGCCGCAGAAGCCGCTCCGCCTAAGAAAGGCTATTATCCGAATCCTTCGCAACAGCAAAGTCAGCAGAACAGAAGACCGGCGGCGCAACAGACGAGACACAGCTCTCCACGCCAGACCATGCAGCAGCCAAGACATACATCTCCGAGGCCGGCGGTACAACATCAGAGACATACATCTCAGCGTCAGACAGTGCAGCAGCCAAGACACAACTCCCCGCGTCCAACGATGCAGCAGGCGAGAAACGGTAATCCGCGGCCGATGGTGAAGCAAATAAGACAGGGCTCTCTGCGTCCGACGGTACAACAGCAGAGAACCAGTTCTCCGCGCCCGGCAGTACAGCAACACAGAACCGGTTCTCCACGTCCGGTGGTACAGCAGCAGAGAAATACAACTCCGCGCCCGGTGGTACAGCAGCAGAGACAGAGATCTTCGAGTTCAACAAGGCAACAGACGAGACATACTTCTACGCAGCAAACGACGCAGCAGAATAAGCGTTGGAAACCAAAATATATAAAAACGAGTCATGAGAAGCCGCGTTTAAAAGTACAAGAACCGAAGCATAGTGTTGCGAAACCGATTACTCATGAGCCGAAGCACAGCGTTGCAAAGCCGGTTATACATGAACAGAAACGTTCCGTTGCAAAGCCCGTTAAACACGAACCCAAACACAGTGTTGCAAAGCCGGTTGAACATAAGGCAAAACGCGTTGAACACAGGAAACCGGGCCCAAGAAAAGATCTGCATCGCCCGCCTGTGAAAAGAACCTATAAAAATATGCATGTATGGCGCCGCGCCCCCAAACCTCCAAAAGATTACTGGTGGCATCATCGGCCCGCCCACAGGCCGGGGCGTTACAGAGGATATTATCACGGCGTTTACTATACGGACGTATTGTCTGTGTTGTTAGCAGCAGAAATTATTCATTCTTCGTACGATACCCATTATACAACCGTAATCAATCAGGCAGACGTCTCTGACTACGTCTTTATTCCTAAAGAAGCCATTAAATATAAAGGACATCACTATCTTGTATTCTCCGATATCGGCAAATCCATGGAAGACGCGCAGCAATTCTGCGAATCCATGGGCGGGCATCTGGCGACAGTCGGTGATGACGACAAGAATGAGCGTTTGTTCCGGCTGATCAACGACAGCGGGTATGATAACGAATCCTTTGAAAAAGAAGGCTATGACCGCTTCATACCCAATGAGCCTGTTACCTATGAAAAAGCGGTTTCGGATAATAATTCAGACGAAGAATTGTATTACGGACTGTATTACTGGAACTACAAGAACCTTAAAGAAGACGGTTCCATCGCCAGTACGGGCGGCAATGCCTTTGTCTGCGAATGGGATAGATGATTAACTAAACATAATAGATTGGTGTATCGTCAAGAATTGGAGACAGTAAGTAGACCCTCTGCACGTTCTGCAGAGGGTCCTTTTATACCAAAACAAAACCGACATCCGTTTTATCGGGTGCCGGTTTCTTATGTGAAGAGTGTACCTTTAAATTACATCGATGAAACTATTTGCTTTCTGCCACTTTCGTAAATGCAACTTTCGCTGCCGCTGCCGTCTTCGCGAAATCTTCGTCGCTGTGGGCCAGGGAGATGAAATTGGTCTCAAACTGGGAAGGCGGCAGGTAGATGCCCTGTTCCAGCATGCTGTGGAAGTAGATGCGGAAGGCGTCCAGATCGCAGGCGGTGGCGTCCTCGTAGTTGGTGACATCCTTCTCGGAGAAGAACACGGTGAACATGGAACCCAGGCGGGGAACCTGCACCGGAACGCCGGCTGCATCGGCGGCTGCTTTCAGCGCGTCTGTCAGTTCCGCATTCCGTTTTGTCAGCGTGGCGCAGACATCATTTTCTTTCATGTATGTGAGAGCCGCGATACCGGCTGCCATGGCCAGCGGGTTGCCGGAAAGCGTGCCGGCCTGGTACATGGGGCCTACGGGGGAGACCCAGTTCATGATTTCCCGTTTGCCGCCGTACGCCGCCACCGGCAGACCGCCGCCGATGACTTTGCCCAGGCAGGTGATGTCCGGTTCGATGTGATATAAGGACTGGCTGCCGCCTCGGGCGGAGCGGAAGCCGGACATGACTTCGTCGATGATCAGCAGGCTGCCGTATTTTTTTGTTAATTCGCGGATGGCCTGTAAGTAACCGTCTTTCGGCAGCACCAGCCCCATGTTGCCGGGGGTGGGTTCCATGATGACGGCGGCAATCTCTTTGCCTTTTTCCGCAAACACGTTTTCCAGCGCGGGCAGATCGTTAAAAGGAACGGAGAGGGTGGTCTCCGCCGTGCCTTTGGTCACGCCGGGGCTGTCGGGCACGCCGAAGGTGGTGGCGCCGGAGCCGGCATGTACTAACAGGGCATCGCTGTGGCCGTGATAGCAGCCGATGAATTTCACGATGCAGTCCCGTCCTGTGTAAGCCCGGGCCAGACGGATGGCGGACATGGTAGCTTCCGTACCGGAGTTGACCATGCGCACCATATCCATGGAGGGCACCAGTTCACAGACCAGTTTGGCCAATGCTACTTCCGCGCCGGTAGGAGCGCCGAAGCTGGTTCCTTTGGCAGCCGCTTCCTGCACGGCTTCCGTAACGACCGGGTGGGCGTGGCCTAACAGCAGCGGGCCGTAGGACAAAACATAATCAATATAGTTGTTACCGTCCAGGTCATACAGTTTGCTGCCTTCACCTCTGGTAATGAAAGGAGGATTGCCACCAACGCTGCGGAAGGAACGCACCGGGCTGTTGACGCCGCCGGGGATGTACAGTTTGGCTTCCGCAAAGACAGAAGAAGATTTGGATAAGGTATTCATTCGCATTCACCTGTTTTTCCTAAACTCATATAACATTGGCCGGAGCATTCGCAACCGGCCAAATTCATTTTTACTGTTTTTCGTTACTGTTCTTTCAGCCACTTTGCCACATCTAAGGCGTGGTAGGTGATGATCATCTTTGCGCCGGCCCGTTTGAAGCTGAGCATGGTTTCCATGACGATGCGCTTTTCATCAATCCAGCCTTTTTCAGCCGCCGCTTTCACCATGGCATATTCGCCGCTGACGTTATATACGCAGAGAGGACGGTTAAAGGTTTCGTGGGCTCTTCTGGTTACGTCCTGATAAGCCAGGGCGGGTTTTACCATGACGATGTCTGCGCCTTCTTCAATATCCAGCGCAATTTCCCGCATGGCTTCGTCGCTGTTGCCCGGGTCCATCTGATACCCCTTGCGGTCGCCTTTGCCGGGAGCGGAATCCGCCGCGGCACGGAAGGGGCCGTAATAGGCGGAAGCAAATTTGGCGCTGTAGGCCATGATGGCTGTGTTGGTGTAGCCCGCGTCGTCTAACGCTTTGCGCATGGTGGCCACGTAACCGTCCATCATGTTGGAGGGGGCGATGATATCCGCACCGCACCGGGCCTGGCTGACAGCCAGCTTGGCCAGGTTGGGCAGGGTCTTGTCATTGTCCACGGAGGCGCAGTCCGGGGTCAGAATGCCGCAGTGACCGTGGGTGGTGTATTCGCAGAAGCAGGCGTCGGTGATGACCACCATCTCCGGATATTTCGCCTTGATGGCTTTGCTGGCCCGCTGTACGGGTTCGTTGTCGTCCCAGGCGCTGCTTCCTTCTTCATCTTTGTAAGAGGGGAGGCCGAACAGCAGCACGGCGGGGATGCCCAGCTCTACTGCTTCGTCTACGGCTTCCATCACCCGGTCCACAGACCACTGGTAATTGTTTTTCAGAGTTTCAATTTCGTCCTTGACATTTTCGCCCGGTACCACAAACAGGGGGAAAATCAAATCTTTTACACTGAGGCTTGTCTCCCGGATCAGGCTGCGCAGGTTCTCGGTAGCGCGCAGGCGGCGGGGACGATAAATGGGAAATCCGGTCATGATGTAAACACTTCCTTTGGTTAAAATTTGATTATACTCAATATGCGGTTTTGCTTTTTGTAAATGTTTTTATCTGGGGCAAAACCCTATTTCATTTTACTGAATAAAAGGTATTCAGCGCTTCCACCAGGCCGTCGATGGTGTAGGTGTCGGCGCATACGGTGGGCTTCAGTCCGTTCTTTTCCATGGTTTTGGCGGTGATGGGACCGATGGCGGCCAGAGTCACACCCTTCAGCAGTTCTTTCTCGCTGTCCAGTGCTTTCAGCAGGTTGGTCACAGTGGAGGAACTGGTGAAGGTGATGCAGTCCACGGCTTTATTCTTTAATGCGTCCAGCAGCTCTTCCTTGTTTTCGCAGTCGCTGACGGTCTGATATACGGCAACCACATCCACATCGGCGCCGGCTGCTTGTAAGGAGTCCGGCAGTACGTTGCGGGCTTCTTTGGCCCGGGCCAGCAGTACTTTGCTGCCTTTGTGCAACTGTGGCAGCAGGGTGTCAATCAGGTCTTCCGCTTTGTAGGAGGCGGGGATTAAATCGGCTGTCAGTCCATACGCGGTCAGCATGTCTGCCGTGGCAGTACCGATGGCCGCGATTTTATTATGGGCAAAGGCGCGGGCGTCCTTGCCGTTCTGCAGCAGACGGTCGAAGAACAGGTCTACGCCGTTGGCGCTGGTGAAGATGACCCAGTCGTAGGAAGCCAGGTTTTTCTGTGCCGCATCCAGCGGTGCGAAGTCGTCCGGATCTGTAATCTTGATGGCAGGCACTTCCATCACCTTGGCGCCTTCCATTTCCAGTTTTTCCGTCAGTGCGGAAGCCTGGGCCCGTGCGCGCGTTACGACAAAGGTTTTTCCGAAGAGAGGCTTGGTTTCGAACCAGCTGAGGGAGTCCCGCAGTTTTACTACTTCGCCTACGATGAAGATGGCAGGCGGTTTCATGCCGGTGCGTACCACATCATCATACGCGTTGTCCAGTGTGGTAATGAGGGTACGCTGTTCCGGGTGGGTGCCCCAGCGGATCAGGGCGGCAGGGGTATCGGCCGGGCGGCCGTTTTCGATTAATTTCGCCGCAATATTCTTCAGGTTTTCCACACCCATGAGGAAGACCAGTGTATCGACGCCGGTGGCCAGGCCTTTCCAGTTGATGCCGGATTTTTCCCGGGACGGGTCTTCGTGGCCGGTGATTACGGCGAAGCTGGCGGCTACCTTCCGGTGGGTGACGGGGATACCGGCGTACTCCGGTACGGAGATGGCGCTGGTGATGCCGGGCACAAACTCAAAGGGGAGGTTGTTTTCTTTCAACAGCAGGGCTTCTTCGCCGCCCCGGCCGAAGACGAACGAGTCTCCGCCTTTCAGACGGGCTACGGTTTTGCCTTCCGCAGCCAGTTTAACTAACAGTTTGGAAATGTCTTCCTGCTTCATCACATGGTTGCTGGACGCTTTGCCTACATAGATGCGTTCTGCTTCCGGATTGACCCAGCTTAAGATGCGGGGATCCGCCAGACGGTCATACACCACCACGTCGCAGGCGGCCAGGCAGTCGCGGCCTTTTAAGGTCAGCAGGCCCGGGTCGCCGGGGCCCGCGCCGATGAGATACACTTTACCTTTTTGTTCCATAGAAATATCCTTTCTTACTTTTCATCTGCTTCAGTCAGAAAAAGACATCGTAAACACGTCAACGATTGTTATTCCATGGATTCATTCGCCTGTGGCTTCGAAACTCGGGGCTTCGCCCCTCAGACATTCTCGCCACGGACGGCTCATTTCATCTCATGGAATGACACAATCGTTTCCTACAGTTTGCTCATGTCTTTTCCTGACTGAAGGCTGATAGAAACTGACTAATAACCACTACAGTATTTCATCCAAAATCGCTTTGCCGCCGTTGTCCAGCATACGCTTGCCCAGCGTCTGCCCTAAGGTAACAGCGTCTGCCGCGTCGCCGTCGATTTCGTCCCGGAGCAGGGTGGAGCCGTCCAGGGAGGCGATGATGGCGGTAACATGCATCCTGTCGTTTTCCATAACATCCGCATGGACGCCGATGGGTACCTGGCAGCCGCCTTCCACCAATCCCAAAAAGGCACGTTCTGCGTCGGTACAGCTCTTGGTGGCGGGATGGTTCAGAAACTCCAGCATAGCCCGGACTTCGGTATTGTCCGTGCGGCACTCGATGGCTAACGCGCCCTGTCCTACCGCGGGAATGCAGAAATCGCAGGGCAGGGTCTCTTTGATCCGGTCCCCGTAACCCAGACGGGTGAGGCCTGCTGCAGCCAAAATTACAGCATCGTACTGGCCTTCGTCCAGCTTGTGCAGGCGGGTGTCCACATTGCCCCGCAGGTCCCGGATATCCAGATCGGGCCGTTTTGCCAGGAGCTGTGCCTTTCGCCGCAGGCTGGAAGTACCCAGCACCGCGCCCGCAGGCATCTCCGCGAAGGCGTTGTACTTGTTGCTGACAAAAGCATCGCCCACAACAGCACGCTCCGTAATGGCGGTCAGGCAGAGACCGTCCGGCAGCTTTGTGGGCATATCCTTCAGGCTGTGGACGGCCAGGTCTACTTCACCGTCCAGCAGCGCGGTTTCAATTTCTTTGGTAAACAATCCCTTGCCGCCGATCTTGGACAGGGGAACGTCCAGGATCTTGTCGCCTTTGGTGACAATCTTCTGCAGGCGGACTTCGCAGTCGGGATACTCTTTCTCCAGACAGCTTTTGATGTAATTGCTCTGCCAGAGGGCCAGCAGGCTTTTCCTAGTTCCAATAGTTATAGTTTTTTTCATCGTCAGGATTATCCTCGTCTTTGTCATCTAACATAAAAAAGCGGCTGATATCCGTTTTCACGTGTTCTTCTTCTTCCGTGCCGGCGGCCATGTTGATGTTGATCATGGGGTCCCGGAGAAACTTGTACATGAGCCGTTCGCTCATCACTTCAATTTTATGCTGCTGTTCTTCCGTCAGTTCCGGCATCTTGCGCAGGGTCTTGGCCAGGATGCGTTCACGCAGGAAATCAAACTTGTCGTGGAGGCGTACCATGACGGGCCGCATGGAAAGATACCGCAGCCGTTCCTTCAGGGCCTCGATATCTTCTTCAATCAGGAACTTCGCCGCTTCCGCGTCCTGGTTCCGCAGCTCTTTGTTGGTATCCACCACGTTCTTCAGGTCGTCGATGTTGTACAGGACCACTCGATCCAGGTCCGTGACTTCCGGATCCACGTCACGGGGTACGGCGATATCGATCAGAACCAGTGGATTAGGCTTCACGCGTTCTTCCAGGGCCAGGGCCAGCTGGTCGTGGTGGATGATGTAGTGGGTGGCTCCGGTGGAGGTGATGACGATGTCCGCGTTCACAACGTGGTCGATAAAGTCATCGAAACGGATGACGGAACCGTTGAATTTGTCTGCCAGTTCCTTTGCGTGATCGTAGCTGCGGTTGGTGACAAAAATGGAAGGGGCGCCTTTGTCCATCAGATGCCGGGCGGTGAGTTCGCTCATCTTGCCGGCCCCGATAACCAGGATATCCGCGTCGCTCAGGTCGCCCACCACTTCGATGGCCAGGTCTACGGCGGCGGAAGAAACACTGACGCTCCGGTACGCAATCTGGGTCCGGGTGCGGATCTTCTTGCCTGAGGAGATGGCCTGGTTAAAGATTGTATTGAACATGAAAGAAGTGGTGCCTGAAATGCGGGCCAGATGATAGGCGTCCTTTACCTGGCTCAGGATCTGTCCTTCGCCTACGATGAGGGAGTCCAGACTGCTGGCTACCAGAAACAGGTGACGGACGCAGTGGACACCGGTGAGAGTGTAAAAGTACTCTTTGTCAAAGGCTTTGCCGGCAATGCGTTTCACCGCATTGTGCAGCGCTTCCATGCCATCTTCCGGTTCCTGGGCAACCAGATACAGCTCCGTGCGGTTGCAGGTAGAAAGCAGGACTGCTTCCGAAAAGTCGTCGGACTCTTTCAGCAGCCGCAGCACGTGTTTGATCCGGCTGCGGGAAAAGTTGAATTTTTCCCGGACTTCCACAGGGGCGGTCTTATGGTTCAGCCCCAATACGATTAACTGCATGTATGATGATCTCCTTTGTCTGCTGCAAACGGCCTGCCTTGACCTGTTGCAGCAGCTGATTTGTGAGAGTGTTTCTCCAGAATTCCTGTCTGGCCTGTGGGTTGGGCAGACGCTGTTTTACGGTTTCCCGTTGCTCGTCCAGAAATGCGGCAAAGGCGGCCATGTCGTCGCCGTACTGCTGTTGCAGATCTTCCAGCAGCAGGTGGGTGAGGCGGGGATTGCCTCCTGTTGCCACGGAAAACAGCAGGTTGCCGTTTTCATAGGTACCGGCTACGGAAAAATTGCCGGCCTCCGGATTGTCCGCAACGTTTACAAGACAGTGATGTTGCGCTGCCTCCCGGACTACGGCTTCGTTGACTGTACGGCTGTCCGTGGCGGCCACTACCAGAAAAGCGTGACTGACATCGCCGGCTTGATAATTGCGCTGACACAGAGTCAAAGCAGGAAACTTTCTTTGTAACGTAATGATAGCAGGAAGAATATCCGGTGCGATTACCGTGACCGCTGCGCCGGCTTTCAAAAGTGACGTTGCCTTGCGCAAAGCCACGTTACCGCCGCCGACGACCACGCACCGCTGGTTTTCCATATTCAGCTGTACCGTATAACGGAACTGATTATAAGCCATACATACCCCGGTCAGATAATAACGCTTCCTCTTTATCATTAAGAAACGAAAAAGAATAAGTGTAAAGACACACCTGCTATATTTTACCACAAAACCGATAATAATGTTACCTTTTTCTGGTTTTCTTTTCTATATCTATAAGAATTTTTTGTGAAATCGGGGACAGGCGAGTCCGCATAGGTACGGAAACCGGTTCCTGTTTTCTGCCTGCGTTCCGAAATTTTGAGAGTATTGAATCAGTGTATCCGGAACACATTGTTTTCTTAACAACGCGGGGCCGGTGTGTTATAATGATAAGGAAATACACATTAAGCAGTTCTGTTTATTCCTCTCACACAAGCTCGTTTAATCCGTATTTCCGATACTATTACTTATTTAGGAAAGGAACTCAGATTATGAACATTATTTTCAAACGTAAGAGCGTGCGCACGTATCTGGATATTGACGTGGATGACGCATCGGTGGAACAGATCATCCGGGCCGGCATGGCGGCTCCTTCCGCCAAGAACCAACGGCCCTGGGAGTTTTATGTGGTGCGAAATAAGGAAACGCTGGCCAAACTGGCAACCTGCACTCCGTATAGCAGACCGGTGGCCAATGCGCCGGTAGCCATCGTGGCATGTTACCGTACCAACGATTTGTTTGCGCCCCTTATGCCCCTCTTGGATATGAGCTGCTGCTGTGAGAACATGCTGATTCAGGCTTCCGCTATGGACCTGGGTTCCGTGTGGCTTTCCTTCGCGCCCCATCCGGAGCGGCAGGAACCGGCCAAAAAGGCTCTGAACCTGCCTGAAAATCTGGAAGTGTTTGCCGTATTGCCGGTGGGATATCCCAAAGGGGTAGGCAAAGTGATTGACCGGTTTGACCCGGCCCGCATCCACTGGGAAAAGTAAGGTTTTCCGGTTTTGCCATAGTTCCGGTTTTGCCATAATTAAAACATATGACAGCGGTACAATGATGACGTGGGAGAATAACAACCTGAACGGTGCTATGGGTGACGTCAGGCATGCAGTGCAGGGTCTTTGACACCGTTGGCAGCGAAGGCTTTGGCCCGGTCAATACAGGTACCGCAGGCGCCACAGGGGGTGTCCGCTCCTTCGTAACAGCTCCAGGTCAGATGATAGGGGGTCTGCAGGCGCAGGCCCTCTGCTATGATATCTGCTTTATGCATATGCACGAAAGGCGCTTCCACGGTAACCTTGTCATACGTACCGATACGGATGGCGTCGGACATGCTCCGGTTGAATTCCGGCGAACAATCCGCATAGGCGTTGCCTGCTGCGTCATCTGCATGGGCGCCGATGTAGATTACACTTTCTTCATTGGGAAACAGGCTCATGGCCAGGCTGGCGCAGACTGACAGCATCAGTCCGTTCCGGAAGGGGACGTAGGTGGAAACGATACCGTCTTTGCGTTCGCTGATCTGTTCTGCATAGCTTTTATGGGAAATCGTTTCTGTGGAATCCGATAACAGAGAGCTGTTGGAGTATTGCAGGATCTGCTTCAGGTTGAATTCATAATGCTTCAGCTTGTAATACGCTGCAATCTTTTGTGCACAGACCAGTTCCTTGTTATGTTTCTGTCCGTAAAAGATGGAAAGGGTCACCACATTTTCCGCACCGTATTTTTCCACCGCCAGGGAAATGCAGGTGGTACTGTCGATGCCGCCGCTGGATAACACGATTGCTTTCATAATGAACCTCCGGTTTATGTGATTGGTTGTTACAGGCTATTATAGACAATAGGAAACCCTTAGTCAATTGTACTAAGGAAACACTGATTAATTCGTCTGCACGCTGACCTGTGCTTTTTGTGACTAACTGCGTCAATGTTCCTCAACGCAGCGACAGCTGCGCCTTCGGGCCATTTCCTTGTCAGTCGCAAAAATCCCTCGGTCATCGTACAAACTTATTTAATCAGTGTCTCCCTAAATCTTAAGGAGGTAACCTGCCATGAAAAAGACAATCAGTATTGCGCTCCTTGCCGCTGCCGTTCTTCTCTCTGCTTCGGCTTATGCTGCGGAGAATGTGCCGGTACCCGGATTACAGATGCCGCAGCAACTGATTCCCTACGGCGCCGTCAGTAAGGACGGCTATTTTAAAGGCATCCGTCTGGCCGGTAAGGTGAAAGTGGTTGAGAATTTTGCAAATATTAAAGTGCAGGTTGTCAACAGCTTTCCGGATTTAAAAGTTAAAACCGTGGAGAATTTCCCGAACAAGATCGGCGAATGGAAATTTGTGGAGAATTTCCCTGATTTCACGATTCAGTATGTTACCAGTTTCCCGGATATTAAAATCCAGTTTGTGAACAATTTCCCGGGTGTGCCGTGATAAAGCGTTTCGTGCACAGTGACGGGAAGAAAATTTTGTGCCGGTTCGGGCTATGATCCTGAATGCCCGCACAATTGTTACGGTGAATGATATAATGTCAAAGCTTTCTTCATTTCGATTCTTATTGTTGACATCAGTCTTTGTGATTTCCCACAGTATCCAGGTACTGGCAGCTCCTTCCATTCTGGCGGAGTCTGCCATACTGATGAACGCCCGGACCGGTGGTGTGATTTTTGAAAAAAATGCAGATGTGCGGCGTGCGCCGGCAAGCCTGACCAAGATGATGACCTGTATCCTGTGCCTGGAATCCAAAGGACTGAATGCGGAGTTTAAGGTGACACAGGCTGCGGCCGCAACGGAAGATTCCTACCTGAAGATGAAAGGTGGGGAGCGATTACTGTCCGGCGAACTGATGCGGGAAATGATGATGGAGTCAGATAACGGGGCCGCGGTTGTGGTGGCACAGAATGTGTCCGGCAGCATCCTGAAATTTGCAGACCGGATGAACGAAAAAGCCAAAGAACTGGGCTGCCGACGGACGCATTTCAGCAATCCCCACGGACTGACAGCTAAATGGCATTATTCTACGGCAAGGGATATGGCAAAGATTGCGGCCTATTGCATGAAAAATCCAGATTTCAGGAACCTGGTGAATCATCAGAAGTCTGTGATACACTGGAAGTCACCTTCCAGCAGAACCTATAAGTCTGAGACCACCAATGAGCTGCTGGCCAAATATAACGGCGCCAACGGGATCAAAACCGGCTGGACCAATGCGGCCAAAGGCTGTGTGGCCGCTTCTGCTAAACGCGGCAAGGTGGAACTGATTGCCGTTGTCATGAAATCCAAAGACCATGATACCCGTTTTGCAGATGCCAAAAAGCTGTTGGACTACGGTTTTTCCGTAGGCGGGGAAGGGACCATCGTGGAAGACAAGCCGGTGACATCGGATTCGAAACGGATGCCGAATGTGAAGAAGCCGGGAACAGCGGCGAAGAGTCAGGCTCCTGTCGGAAACAAGCCTGCGGGCGCATCAGCGCCTGAAACAAAGAAACCGGTTTCTGCATCTTCAACTCCGGAAACACAACAACCTAAGTCAAACCAGCCGGCGGCGACTTCAACACCTGCTGAAAAAACAAATGCTGAAACAACATCCGGAATCGCGATTACAAATACCGGGACGGTTAATACCGGAACAACGTCCGCAACACCTGTTGTATCCAATAAACCGGTTCCCAGGAATTCCGGTGTACGGATGCCCGTTTTGCGGAAACCGGGAGCATAATGCATGTTGGAATGTTACAATCAATATAACCTTTATAAACGGCTGCACTTCAGCATCAGCAGTACAGCCGTTTTTATGTGAATAGTAATCATATCTCTGAACAGAGGTTAATGCAATGGATAATCAACAGATTGCCCGGACCATTCTTACTGCGGTAGGTCCGGAAAACATAACCGAGGCCTATAACTGCATGACCCGGCTGCGGTTACGTGTGAAAGCGGTGACCGTGACTAAAGAAGAACTGAAAAAGATTGCCGGTGTTAAAGGCGTGATTATGAACGAGGGAGAAATCCATATTGTTCTGGGCCCCGGCAAAGCGGAAAACGTAGCAAAGGAATGTAAAGCGTTGCTGGCAGCCTGGGGGAAGAACCAATCTGCGACAAATA
This sequence comes from uncultured Succiniclasticum sp., assembly GCF_902793885.1. Lineage (NCBI taxonomy): Bacteria > Bacillati > Bacillota > Negativicutes > Acidaminococcales > Acidaminococcaceae > Succiniclasticum > uncultured Succiniclasticum sp. The sequence continues at coordinate 35,669 of NZ_CADBFF010000007.1, read as the reverse complement.
CGATTGCTGCGGGTTCAGCAAAATCCGGTGTCGGCAATGAACCGTCAGAATCTGTCTCTACAGAGAGGCCGTCGAATCTTACCTTGGAACAGCAAGCCAAACACAAAATCGGCGATGGCAAAGAACTGCATGCCGAAATTAAAAAACGAAACAGCGAGTCTGCGGTCAAACGGATGCTGCAACGTGTCGGCCACATCTTTATCCCGCTGATTCCGGCATTCATCGGCTGCGGGCTGCTGACGGGACTGATCAGCCTGTTGCTGAAAATCAGTCCTGAAATGGCCGGCAATTCCTATGTCCAGTATCTGAAGCTGGCAGGTGGATCCATCTTCACTGTGTTGAACGCCTTTATCGGTCTGTATGCCTGCAAAGAATTTGGCGGTACCCCGGCTCTGGGCGGAGCTATGGCTGCTTTGCTGGCAGCGCCGGGGCTGGCTGATATTACCTTTATGGGAAGTCCGCTGATTCCCGGACGGGGCGGCATCTTTGCTTCACTGTTGGCCGGTGCGGCTACGGCCCTCATTGAAACACGACTGCGCAAACGGATTCCGGAATCTGCCAGCCTGTTCCTGACACCGCTGGTTACGATTACGGTGGTTGCCCTGGCCGGTCTGTTCATTTTCCAGCCGTTGGGAGGCGTTCTTTCCGATGTTCTCGGTTATTATACGGTACATACGATTCAGACAGGCGGTGCGGTCACCGGGTTTGTCATCGGGGGAATCTTTCTTCCTATTGTGATGGTAGGCGTGCATCACGGGCTGACGCCGATCCATGCGGATATGCTGGCGTCCATGGGCATGACGATTCTGCTTCCCATTGCGGCCATGGCCGGCTGCGGACAGGTAGGGGCTTCCTTTGCCGTGTATCTGAAAAGTAAAAACAAATATCTGCGACGGACCGTTCTGAGTTCGCTTCCCGTTGGTATGCTGGGCATCGGCGAACCGCTGATTTACGGTGTTACCTTACCCCTTGGCAAGCCGTTCGTCTGTGCCTGTATCGGCGGCGCCTTCGGGGGCGCGTGGCAGGCATATCACGGAATCGGTTCCTATGCCCTGGGCATTTCCGGGATTCCGCTGGCGGCTGCTACCAACAACGTATGGTTGTATCTGATTGGTGTTTTTATCGCGTATCTGGCAGGTTTTGCTGCTACCTGGCTGGTGGGGTTTGACGATCCGCCGGAAGAGGAAGAGAACATGTAATATCAGGCTTTTGATGTGGGAATTGTGATTTACTATCTGTAATCAGTGGTTGATAAACTGCTGATTGCAGATTTTTTATTGCGAGGTAGAGTGCGGGGAGAGACAGTTAAAATGTATACATGTATACATTGCGGTAAAATATAGATTAATTTGTGAAAAAATGGTAAAATACCCCTAACTTATATAGAAACGAGGGGATTTTATGAACTTATCTGTCCAAATTTTGGTTGCGTTGATCCTGTCTGTATGCGCCGGTCTGGTAATCGGACCCGAAGGCCTTCCGTTCGTTAACAAATGGATTGCGCCTATCGGTACCATCTTCATTAACTTCATCAAGATGATGATCGTGCCGGTTGTTACCTGCTCTTTGATCGTAGGCGTTACCAGCCTGGGCGGCGACAGCAAAAAGCTGGGCCGTATCAGCGCCAAGACCATCTGTCTGTATCTGATCACCACTGCCATAGCCATTGTTCTCGGTTTTGCCGTGGCCGGCATCATCCAACCCGGTGTGGGCCTGGATATTGCCGGAAAGGTTGCGCCGAAGGTTAAAGAAGCACCGACCTTTATGCAGGTCCTGGTGGACATGGTGCCTACCAACCCGGTTGACGCTATGGCCAAAGGCCGGATTCTGCCAGTCATCATTTTTGCGCTGCTGGTAGGTATCGGCATCACCCAGTTAGATGAAAAGCGTTCCCGCTTCCTGATGGATTTATATGATGCGGGTGCGGAAGTATGTTACAAGATCATCGCCATGGTTATGAAGTTTGCTCCTCTTGGCGTGTTCTCGTTACTGCTGCCGGTTGTCTGCAAAAACGGTCCCAAAGTACTGCTGCCGCTGTTAAGCGTAATTCTGGCTGTTGCTATCGGCTGTGCCCTGCAGTGCATCCTGGTTTATTCCACGCTGGCTTCTACCATGGGCGGCGTAAATCCGGTGAAGTTCTTCCGCGGCATGTCCGAAGCCATGATGCTGGCTTTCACCACCTGCTCCTCTGCAGCAGCACTGCCTGTTAACATGAAGAACTGCCAGGAGAAACTGGGGCTGTCCCGTGAAGTCACTTCGTTCGTACTGCCGCTGGGCTGCACCATCAACATGGACGGCACGGCGCTGTACATGGGCGTTTGCTCTCTGTTCGTGGCTAACGCTTTCGGCGTGAACCTGACTTCTTCCGATATGATCATGATCGTCTTCACCGGTACCCTGGCATCCATCGGTACCGCCGGTGTTCCCGGCGCGGGCCTCATCATGCTGGCCATGGTGCTGCAGGCGGTTCAGCTGCCTATGGAAGGCTTGGCACTGGTGGCCGGTATCGACCGTGTACTGGATATGTTCCGTACCTGCGTTAACATCACCGGTGACGGCGCGGTTTGCTGCGTAGTAGATAAGACAGAACGGAAACACGCGGCCTAATTGCGGTCAATCGTTGTGAATCATAATTTTAAATAATGGAATAGGGCGGCGTCTAAAAACGCCGCCCTAAAATTTTACTGTTTTATATATTTGCATTTTACGTGGGATGTGGTACAATACAAAAATGAGCAGTAATGAAGACGATAGGTTAAAGACTTTTAAATTTGTTTGTGCAACAATGGAAGCAAACGTGGGGTTACCTTAACCTGTTGTTTTATAATGCTAAGAGAGAAGCAAAGGGAGAGAAGTATTCATGCGTATCATTTATAAGACAAATACAACATACAGTGCGGCGGAATTCGGCAAGATGAACCTGGAGATTCAGAAGCACGACAGTAAGTTCAGAAAAGCACAGTATATTATTGCGGCTATTATTGCGGTAATCATTGCCATCTGTCTGTACAATGCGTGGTATATTGCTGCGGTAGCTATGGTAGCTGTAGGGGTAGCGGTATTTTTATATGTCATTCCGCATAACGTGCGGAAGCAGGCGGAAAAGGAATTTGCCAAGAGCCGTCTGGAAGGCACCCCCAGCAACATGACGTTCTATCTGGATCATTATGAAGAAGTGAACAAGATGGGCCGTGCTGCCTACAAGTATGTACAGCTGCGTCACATTTATGAAACGCCTACCAATTTTTACCTGATGCTGAACGATAAGCAGGGCGCTATTGTGGAAAAGGCCAACTGCAAACCGGAACTGATCAAGTTCATCGGTAAAATCAAGGCACAGTATAAACTGTAAGAGATTCTGGGAAAACCGGTAAGGGTTGCATTGCTGCAGGAAACTGCCGGAAACGAGTCAGGACGTTCGAGTGGTCCGTGACTTTTGTGATACATAGTGAAAAGAGCAACACCCTCTGTCGGCAGATGTGGCAGAGGGTGTTTTTATCAGAAACAGAGGGGACGGAAGATGAAAAAGCGGTTGACAGCCTTGGTGATGGCATTCCTGTTGGGGTTGCTGCTATTCCATTTCCGGATACCCATCCCGTTCATGCTGAGCGGAATCATTTCCGCCTCGGTGCTGAAATTCTTTGTCTGGACAGATATGCGCTGGCCTGTGCTGTGGCGCAATCTGGGACTGATGGCTGCCGGTTACGGCATCGGCCGGAGTTTTACCCATGATACGCTGGTGCAGATGTCCCAGCATATTGCGGGCGTTTTTGGGGCGTCCTTTGTAGCAATTGGCATATCGCTGCTGGTGGCCTGGTTCACCTATAAACATACCTTTGCCAATCTGCTGAGTTGCATTATGGGCATGCTGCCCGGCGGACTGAACCAAATGATGCTGATGGCGGATGAAGATCCGCGGGCGGATGCCAATGTGGTAGTCATGCAGCAAACCATCCGGCTCTTCGGCGTAGTCATTTCCGTTCCTTTTCTGGTAATCCATCTTCTGGGCGCTTCTGTCGTCCCTCAGGGACTGCTGGCGCCTGTGGGGGATAATACGGGGCTCACCTGGCTGCTTATGGTTCCCGTGGCCGGGATTGGTTCTGTGGTCGCCAAAAAGCTGAAGGTGCCCACGGCGGCTTTGATTGGCCCGATTTTCGCCACGGCGGCATTTTCCATTATCTGTGCGGTGAACCTGCAAAAGCCTCCGCCCATCCTTATGAATCTGGCCCAGTTGAATATCGGTCTTTATATGGGATGTATGCTGGACAAGGAACGGCTGCTACGGACACGGGTACTGCTGCCTTACGCCATTATCGGGACGCTGCTGATCATCGGCGGGAGCATCGTGGTGGCGGAGATACTGGTCCGTTATTACGGAATCCCCATTGTCACGGCGTTTCTGGCCATGGCTCCCGGCGGCATGACGGAGATGTGCCTGGCGGGCATGAGCATGGGGGCCGATGTGTCCATTATCCTGACGTACCAGATTGTGCGCCTCCTGATGATGAATCTGACGGTTCCGTTCATCCTCCGCAGGTATTTTGATGACAGTTATACGGGGTAGGGCATCCGTTGAAATATAGTAAATGAAGTAAATGTTGTCTTGCAACAAGCTTCTGTAGTTTTATATACGTCAGTGCCTGTGTGCAAAGATGAATCAAGCATAAAAATACGCAACGTTCTGTAGCTGTAAGAATCAGCAGTGAACGTTGCGTGTTTTTTATGATTTGTTTTCAACTAACATACCAGATTTTTTATGGGCGAAAAGGATAGAATATGATAACATCCTGACCCACCAATACGTGTAGTAAAGCCTGAACAATAAAATTTATTCTCTCCAGGCACAGTGCTTCAGCGCGCCGGACCACTGGTTCATACGGAAGGATCCCCGCAGGGCGGCGTAGATAAAGTTTTCCGCTGTTTCCAGGGCGTCCGTGACGGCCATGCCCTTTGCCAGGCAGGCGGTGACCGCAGCGGAGAAGGTGCAGCCCGCTCCATGGTTATAAGAATTGGGAATCTTCGGATGCCGTTTTTCCGTAAAGGTGTTGCCGTCGTAGACCAGTTCTACCGCATCGGTTCCGGGCAGGCGGTCGCCGGCTTTCAAAATTACGTTCTGGCAGCCTTTATCGTGGATTACAGCGGCAGCCTGTTTCATTTCCTCTACTGAGCTAATGGCAGCAGGCATATCTGCCAGGTAGGCGGCTTCCAGCAGGTTCGGCGTCATGACCAGCGCCCGCTTTACCAGCAATTCTTTAATGGCGGCCGCTGCTTCCGGAACCATGATGCTGTCGATGCCTTTGCAGACCATGACCGGGTCGATGACGACATTTTTCAATTCATATTTGTCAATGGTGGCAGCAATCAGTTCTACCAGATCGGCGCTGCCCAGCATGCCGGTCTTCATGGCGTCACAGCCGATGCCCTGGAGGATTGTGACAAGCTGTTTTTCGATAACAGCGGTTTCAATGGGATAAATCTCGTGGGCCCAGTCCGCATTGGGATTTTGGGCTACGATGCAGGTGAGGGCGGTCATTCCGTACACGCCCAGCTCCTGAAAGGTTTTCAGATCGGCCTCCATACCGGCGCCGCCGCTGGTGTCCGAACCGGCGATGGTCATTGCTTTATACATGGTTAAAATCTCCCCTCATTAAAAATATTATTTGAAATTATATTCTGTCACAATTTTTTCCCGGTTAAACAGCACATCCTGGGGATATTCATACAGGCAGATGGCCAGATAAGAACCTGCGATGTTGTACAGGTTATCGAAGCCGCAGTGCTGCAGGGCCATGATGGCATTGTAGCTGCGCTGGCTGGACCGGCAGTGGAGATAGACAGGCCTGTCTTTGGGTATTTCTTCCATACGCTGCCGCAGCTGGCTTAAGGGAATATTGATTGCGTTCAGCAGGTGACCGGCGTTGTATTCACCCGGTTCCCGCACATCGACGATGCAGGCATTGCTTTCCACCAATTCCCGCACCTTTGTCAGGGGAACCTGACGGTATACGCCGTGAAGCAGGTTCAGTCCTACCAGTGCGGCCATGTTCACTGCGTCTTTGGCAGTGCTGACCACCGGGGCGTAGCAGAGTTCCATATTCTTCAGGTCTTCCAGGGTGCCGTTCATGGAGATCAGGGCGGCGATCACATCGATGCGGCGGTCTGCTTCGCCCTTGCCGATAGCCTGGGCGCCCAGCAGTCGTCCCGTCGGTGTTTCAAAGACAAGTTTGACATGGATGGGGTGGGCGTTCGGCATGAGGCTCACCTTGTCGGAAGGGATCACATAGGCAATTTCAAAAGGTATTCCTGCTGCTTTTGCCGCTTTTTCGTTCAGGCCGGTGCTGGCAGCCAGCAAAGAAAAGATACGGATGACAGAAGAACCGATAAATCCTTTCTGCTGATTGCGGATGCCGTAAATATGATCTGCCGCGGCCCGTGCTTCCATCTGGGCGGGCCAGGCCAGGGCCAGCCGCATGGGTTTGCGGGTGAGGCGGTTGAACACTTCGATAGCGTCGCCTACAGCATAAATGGAAGGGTCGCTGGTCTGGAAGTTGGCGTTGACTTTGATACCGCCGGTTTTACCGATGGCCAGTCCTGCGTTTTTGGCAAGTGTGGTTTCCGGACGGATGCCAACGGCCATCACCACTGCGTCGGCCTTTACCTGTCTTCCGCTGGAGAGTTCGATGACATTACTGCCAATCTTTTTCACTCCGTCCTTTACTATTAACGTCATACCTTTATCCAGCATTTCTTTGTGCAGGATCTGGGCCATGTCGTAATCAAACGGCGTCATGACCTGGTCCATGGCCTCAATCAGGGTGACTTTGTAACCGGCATGCACCAGGTTTTCCGCAATCTCGCAGCCGATAAATCCGCCGCCTACGACGGCAATATCCTCCGCTTTGTGGTCGCGGATGTAGGCATCCAGCTTCGCAATGTCTACCACATTCCTCATGCCAAAGACATTATCATTGCGGATGCCTTCGATAGCCCCGGGCAGGATGGGTTCGCCGCCGGGAGAGAGGATCAGGGCATCGTATGTTTCTTTGTATTCTTTGCCGTCCGGGAGATTCTTTACCGTTACGGTCTTTTCTTCCCGGTTAATGGCGATGACTTCGTTTTCCGTACGCACTTCGATGTTATATTTCTTTTTGAACTGGGCAGGATCCATCATTACAAGGTCTGCGCTGTCCGCTACGGTGCGGCTTAAGAAATAGGGCAGGGCGCAGTTGGAAAAGGAAACATGGGGTCCCCGTTCAAATACAATGATTTCTGCATGTTCATCCAGACGGCGGGCCCGGGCGGCTGCTGAAGCGCCGCCGGCTACACCGCCGACAACCAAGATTCGCTTGCTCAAAACACTTCCTCCTTCGATCCGTTCTTTTAGGTTTCCCGGACAATTCGTGAACGGTTCGCAATCAACCTTTTTGCAAATACAAACTATGTTAGTAATACTTTTGTAATCCACACGTACGTCAGTGCTGCAGGCTGCCAATTGTCCGTTTGTTATAAATACCGGTACCAGTGAATACTGATACCGGTGACTGTGATTAAAACACGGTTACCTCAATAATATATTATTTCTTCAATGCAGCTTTCGTTGCTTCCTTTGCACAGAAACCGATGATCTTCTTGCAGTTACGGGCCCGCTCTTTCATGCCGTCTTTGGTGGATTCATCAAAGGGGAAGCAAAGGTCACGGCATTCGATGGTACCGTATTCCTTGATGACATCTTTCACATAAACGGCGTGGCGGGGATAGATGCCGGTCTCGTCGTGATGCAGTTCATCAACCCGTTCCTCGAAGGTCTCTTTGGCATAGGGGTTCTTGCGGCCGTGTTTGCTTCCGATTACAACCATGCCGGCGTTTACTGCGCCGCAGGTGTGTTTGGTAAAACCCATACCGCCGCCCATACCGGAAACCAGTGCAATGATTTCAGGCGGATGTTCACTGATACCCAGATCCAGGAAGCCCTGCAGCACGCATTCACCACAGTTCAGTCCGTGTTTGAAATGTTCCATGGCATTCTGGGAAGCTTTTTCCGCCAGCTGTTCAATCTCTTCTTCGGTGTAGATTTTCTTTTCTTCCATGATGATACTCCTCCTGTTGATAAACTTGAATGGGTTATCTGATTCATCCGCAATCGCGCACTGCTTACAACAGCAGTTTTTACGGAACCTGTTTCTCTAAATTCTATTATACCATGAATTCAGACCTGTTGAAAATAGCAAAGAAATTAACGGAAAAGTTGGAATAAAGCTGGAATAAATCAGAAACGTTTTCGAGCCAATAAACAAAGAAAACGGCACTGCAGTGTGGTTCGCGATGCAGACTGCAATGCCGTTAAGATCATTGGATAAAAAGGAAACAGAAAAGCGAGTGTTTACTTTACGTGAATTGATGTTTCATTTACTTGTTTCTATCTGTGTGGACGATGACCGCCGTGATGGGGTCCGCCATGATGGTGGGGCGGCGGCCCCGGTCGGTGGTGGTGATGACGGGGATGATCCCACCAGCCCCAACCCCAGCTCATACCGACATAAACGGGCACATAGGTCTGGCGGGCTTCATAAGCGGCGATATCCCGTTCGTCCATAACCGCAAAACGGAGCTTTTGTGTTTTTACAAAGCCGCCAATCTCCACTTCGGCCAGAATATCGGCGTACCCGCGGGCATTTCCGGTGATGCTTAACTGACCGTTTTCCTCCTGGATAGTGGCAACATTTTCCGTAAGGCTGGTCAATGTGAGGTCATAGGGAAGGTTGCCGGGTACCCGGATTAAAACCTTGCCTTTGCCTTTTAACGGAATGATGGCGCCAGCCCTGTAAATTTCAACTTTTTTCAGCAATTTTTCCGTAGTGCCTTCCAGCAGTTCGATATTACCGTTCTCCGGGAAACGGCGGAATACACAGCTTTTATCTTTCGCGATAAAATATTCTCCTACCAGCGTTTCCATATCGCGGGTGAAGGCTTTCACATGCTGGAAATAATCGCCGGTCAACGCTTTGTCCATACGGTAAAAATAGTGCTTTCCGGCGTCCAGACCGGTTTTGGCAGGAGCCAGTCCTTCCAGCAGTGAAACAGCTTTAGCCAGCTTTTCGCCGCTGGTGATGTAGTATTGGGATAAAGCTTTTTCCCGGGCCGCCAGTCGTGCCGCTTCAGACTGGGAAATCGGGATGACGGCGCCGTTTTTGAATTGCGTTTTGAACGTTTCTGTCTGATCGGTTGCCGCCGCACCGGCGATTCCGGGTAAAGCAAGGCCGGCGGTCAGGACGGAAACAGCCAGGATTCCCGTTACAGCTCTTTTCCATTTTTTCATAGGCGTTCCTCCAAAATTTTAAACTTACAGAAAAACATGTAATTGGTTTCTTTAAAGAATGAGTGATAACAGTAGTTTCTCTTTTGCAGTCAGTATACTGACTATTTTTGACAATTCTATGACGATTTACTAAAAACCGAAAATCGGTTAAAATATATAATAAGTTATTTAAGAATTATCGTTCGTTATCGTTAATGATGTGGGGGCTATTATGATTGGCAACAGAGTGATGGCCGTGGGCGATGTTCATGGTCAGTATGATAAATTAAAAAAGCTGATGCGGAAGATAAAGTTTGATCCGGCGCAGGATAAACTGATTTTTTTGGGAGACTTGATCGACCGGGGGCCGGAATCGTTGCAATGCTTTGATTATGTGATGCATTTGCAAAAACAGCATCCGGAGTCTGTTATTTATCTAATGGGGAATCACGAACGGGAAATGCTGGACTATTATGACGCTCTGGCAAAGACAAAGGATGAACTGGATGTGCGTCTTCTGAACCGGACCAGTCAATGGCTTGTGTATGGCGGAGATAAAACCCTGCCCCAATTGCAGAAACTGGGAGCCAAAGCCTTGCAGAACCGGCTGGATTACGCAAGAAATCTCCCTTTATATTACCGCATGGGGGATTTTTATTTCTGTCATGCAGGGGTAAAGCCGGGTGTTCCGTTGGATCAGCAGCAGGAAAAAGACCTGATTTGGATCAGAAGCGAGTTTTATGAAGGGTATCAGGGAAAAGAGACGGTTGTAGTCGGGCATACGCCCATCCAGAATCTGCAGCACATGTTTGAAGGAATAACCTGGGATATGTACCCGGTCATCCGGGACAATCATATTATTTTGTGCGATACGGGATCTTATATGGAAAACGGAAGGCTTTCCTGTATTGATGTAATCACCAAATACGTATGGCAGGCCTGATATAACCGGCTGTGTGTTATGCTGAATCACTGCGACGAAACGGTATAACACAGTGATACGGAATTAATGAATCGGATGATCTGTTCTTTTTCTAACAATGGTTTTTGCAGTACAAGAAAGAAAGAAGGAAAGGAAACACAATGAAACATTTAAAAAAGCTTACTTTGCTCCATTCCAACGATTTGCACGGCGATTTTCTGGTAGAAAAAGTAGATGATAAGCTGGTGGGCGGTGTTTCCATGCTGTCCGGTTACGTAAATAAGGTACGCCGGGAAGAAGAAAATGTGATCTACGCCATTGCCGGGGATATGTTTCAAGGATCTTTGATCGATTCGGAATTCAAAGGTGTGTCTACTATTGAAATCATGAATCTCCTGGCGCCGGATGTGGTTACCATCGGCAATCACGAAGTGGATTACGGGCTGGCCCATCTTCTGTTTCTGGAAAAGTGTGCCAACTTTCCCATCATCAACGCCAATTTGTACATGAAACACAATGGCAGGCGCCTGTTCCGTTCCCATCGGATTCTGGAGATTGACGGGATGAAGGTACTGTTTATCGGTATCCTGACAGAAGAAGTACTGCAGAAGACCAAGCTGGAAAAACTGATCGGCACGTTGGTGGATATCAGGGAAGCTGCGGAAGAAGTAGGGCGCATCTGTGATGCCTATCAGACAGAAGACATTGATTTCACCGTGTTGCTTACTCATGTCGGCATCGAGGCGGACCAGCAGCTGGCAGCGATCCTGGATCCCCGCTGGGGTGTGGACCTGATCATCGGGGGGCACAGTCATACGCTGCTGGAAAAACCCATTGAGGTAAACGGAATCCCCATTGTACAGGCAGCATCCGGTACCGATCAGATTGGCCGTTTCGATATCATGGTGGATACGGATCGGAACAGTATTGACAGTTACACCTGGCAGCTGATCCCCATCACACCGGATCGTTGCCCGGAAGATGAGACACTGAAAGAAATCATTGAAAAATATCACAACATTACGGAAACGAAATACAACCGGATTCTGACTCGTTTCCCGGAACGCTATACCCATCCTGCCCGTAACCGGGAAACCCAGGTGGGAAAAATATTTGCTGATGCCTTTAAAGATTCACTTGGACTGGATATCATGCTGCACGCTTCCGGAAGCCTCCGCAGCCATTCACTGGGTCCGATCATGACGCTGAAAGATTTACAGGAAATGGAACCTTTTGACGAAGAAGTGTACCGGTATGTAGTGACAGGGAGTCAGTTCCGCCATATGATGGAGTACATGCTGCGGGACGAAGCCTTTGACCCCAACGCTCATACGGAGTTTTACCAATTCTCCGAAGGGATGCGGATCGTGTACAATAAAAAGCAGAAAAAGGTTACCAGCTTTACCATGTATGGCCGGGAAGTCGGAGAGGACGAGAAGCTGCGGGTAGGTATGCATCAGTTCCATTTCAAAAACCTGAAGACCGGATTGGATATTTCCGAATCGGAGATTACCCGAAACGGCATGCCGAAGGTTATTGCGACACGCAGTCTGGGACTGCTGGAAGAGTATTTTTCTTCCCACCCGCATCTGACAGCACCGGAAGAACAGCGGCTGGTGATTGAAGAGTAAGTTGAGCGTATTTTCATTAACTCATTTTATCAGAACTTTCTTAAATAAAAAAACAGCAGCGGTAACGTATTTGCAAAACCGTCCGTGTTTGCAGTTTCATGGACTCATTCGCCTGTGGCTCGAAACTCGGGCTTTGCCCTCAGACAGCCTCGCCACGGTCGGCTCATTTCATCTCATGAAACTAAGCAAACGCTTCCGATGTTTTGCAAATACGTTACCGCCGCTGTTTTTACTTATACGAACTATTGATACGATTTACTTCAAAAACCAAAAATATCCCAGCACCATCAGGCCCAATACGATGCGATAGTAACCGAACACGATAAAGTTATGCTTTTTGATGTAACTCATCAGGAACCGGATGACCAGGATGCTGACTACAAATGCTACTATGCAGCCCACTGCCAGGATCAGTAATTCGTTGCTGTTAAATACGAAGCCGACCCGCAGAATGTATTTTACCAGTTTCAGCAGGGAAGCACCAATCATGACGGGAATAGCCAGATAAAAGGTGAACTCTGCGGCTACGCTGCGCTCCAGCCCGATCAGCAGGCCGCCGATGATAGTGGAACCGGAACGGGATGTGCCCGGCACCAGGGACAGCAGTTGGAAGATACCTACCTGGATGGCTTTGCGGTAAGAGATATCCTTTACGTTTTTAACGCTTCCGGAACCGATGTTACGGGACTCGATCAGGATAAACAGTATGCCATAGAAAATCAGGGTGATTGCTACAACTTCCGGTGTAAAGAAATGTTCCTCCATCCAGTCGTCAAACAGGATACCGATGACGGCGGCAGGCAGGCAGGCTACAATGATTTTTCCCCACAGGTCCAGGGTGGGGCGGTCCAGGGTGAGGGTCCCGTCTTTTTGTTTCAGAGGCCAGATTTTTTCAAAGTACAAAAGGATGACAGCCAGGATGGCGCCTAACTGGATCACAACTTCAAACAGCTTATAAAACTGGGCACTGACTCCTAAATGGATAAATTCGTCCAACAGGATCATGTGGCCGGTGGAAGATATGGGCAGCCACTCGGTGACGCCTTCAATGATGCCAAACAGTATGGCTTTAATAATTTCCTGCAAAATAAAAATCTCCTTATTCATAATAATACTTTCCTATTTTACCACAAATATAAAAAATAGCTATAGTTTTTTAAAAGTTTTGCAGACGGATTTTTGGAAACGCTGCACAATTCATCTCACGTGCGGCTGTTGTACCAACTCATTTGGCCAGTATTTCGTTGCTAATGAGAAGATAATACCATGTTGGTAGTGAGCGGTTTTAATACGTGCGGATAAGAGAAGGAAGTTTTCACAGATATTTTACTAAATTAAACATATCGCGGTATTGCAATTCCTACTAATCTGATATATATTATTATGGTATCTGTTACGAAGCAAATTGCTAAACGTATCGGCAGATTCATGGTATAATATCTGTAAAATCTGTGCAAAAAGGAGTAACAGGCTAACCATAGAAATATTAGAAAAGGAAGAATAGAGGAATCATAACACGGAGGAATCATGCTTGAGTTAAAAGACATCAGTTTTAACGTGCAGGATGACAGTAAAGAGAAAGAGATCATCCGGCATCTGGATCTGAACATTGACGACGGGAAGTTTGTTGTCGTGACAGGTCCCAATGGCGGTGGTAAGTCCACCATGGCAAAGCTCATCGCCGGCATTGAAACGCCGACAGAAGGAAAGATTATATTTAACGGGGAAGACATTACAGGCAAAAGCATTACGGAGCGTGCCAACCTGGGCATCAGCTTTGCGTTCCAGCAGCCCGCCCGGTTCAAGGGAATCACGGTACTGGATCTGCTGCGCATTGCAGCAGGCAAACAACTGACCGTCAGCGCCTGCTGTGAATTTTTATCGGAAGTGGGACTGTGCGCCCGGGATTATATCAACCGGGAAGTGAACGCCTCTCTTTCCGGCGGAGAGTTAAAGCGGATAGAAATCGCTACCGTGCTGGCCCGGGGAACCCAACTGGCTATTTTCGACGAGCCGGAAGCGGGCATCGACCTGTGGAGCTTCCAGAATCTGATCAGTGTGTTTGAACGGATGCGCACGGCCAATACCCGTTCCATTCTGATTATCTCCCATCAGGAACGGATCCTGCAGATTGCCGATGAGATCGTAGTGCTGGCCAACGGACAGGTCACAAAGCACGGACCCCGGGAAGAAATTCTTCCGGAACTGTTGGGGACAAGTGACGCAGTTGGCGTATGCGGCTGCCTGAAACGGGGAGGTGCGAACTGTGATTGATGCAATTCAGAAACGACTCCTGGCGGAGATTGCGGATCTCCATACGGTACCTACCGGCGCGTATAATATACGGGCCAACAGCAAGCTGGCGGCGCGGAACACGACGGCTAATATTGACATTGTTTCCAAGGCGGATGTGAGCGGCATCGATATCCGCATCAAACCGGGGACGAAAAAGGAAAGTGTACATATTCCGGTTGTACTCAGTGACAGCGGACTGAAAGAAACGGTTTATAACGATTTTTATATTGGTGAAGACTGTGATGTAGTCATCGTAGCAGGCTGTGGCATCCATAACTGCGGCGTGCAGGATTCCGAGCATGACGGGGTGCACCGCTTCTTTGTGGGCAAAAACAGCAAAGTAAAATATGTAGAAAAGCATTACGGAGAAGGGGACGGCCGTGGCAAGCGCATCCTGAACCCGGTGACGGAAGCCTATCTGGAAGAAGGCAGTTCCATGGAAATGGAAATGGCGCAGATCAAGGGCGTGGATTCCACGGTCCGCACCACGAAAGCGGAACTGGCAGCCAATGCGTCCCTGGTGGTCAGGGAACGGCTCATGACCCATGGGAACCAGAAAGCCAAAAGCATTTATGAAACCTATCTGAACGGAGACGGCGCTGCGGCAGATGTGGTGTCCCGCTCCGTGGCAAGGGAAGAGTCCTTCCAGGAGTTTTCTTCCCGCATTACCGGCAACGCGGCCTGCAAAGGGCACACAGAGTGCGACGCCATCATCATGGACAAGGCCCGGGTGCTGGCCATACCCCAGCTGGATGCCAACAATGTGGATGCGGCCCTGGTACATGAAGCGGCCATCGGCAAGATTGCCGGGGAACAGATCATCAAGCTGATGACCCTGGGACTTACCCAGGAACAGGCGGAAGAACAGATTATCAACGGATTTTTGAAATGAGAGAAGAAAAATATTATTCCATTTTAAATTACGGATGCCAGATGAACGAAAGCGACGCGGAGCATTACGCGGGACAGTTGGAGGAACTGGGTTACGCACGCACGGAAGAGTTAGTCCGGGCCGACGTGATCCTGGTGAATACCTGCTGCATCCGGGAAAGCGCGGAACTTAAGATTCTGGGAAAAATCGGTGAGCTGAAACGTGTGAAGGCCCGGCATCCGGGGCAGATTATCTGTGTGGCAGGGTGCATGGCGCAAAAGGACGGCGCGGCGCTGGTGAAAAAATATCCCCAGATTGATCTGCTGTTAGGTACTTCGTATGTAAATTCTTTCAAACAGATTTTGCAGGATTATCTGGAAGAACGCAAAAAAGGCGTGTTCACCAGCCTGGAAGTACAGAGCAGTGAGTTTGAAGGACAGCGCGTGCGGGAGAGCGGCTTCAGCGCCTGGATCCCCATCATGTACGGCTGTAATAATTTCTGTACGTACTGCATCGTGCCGTACGTACGGGGCCGGGAACGGAGCCGCAGCATTGAGAATATTTTAGAAGAAGTGCGATCTGCCGTGGCGGCCGGTTATAAGGAAATCACCCTCTTGGGGCAGAATGTGGATTCCTACGGCAAGGATTTTTTGCGGAACCATGAAGAAGAAAAGCTGCTGTCCGTCAGCAGCGCGGTGGGAGAAGGGTTTACTGAAGCCTTAAAGGCAGAGCCGTTTGCCGCGTTGCTGAAAGCGGTAGATCAGGTGCCCGGCGTGGAGCGGGTCCATTTTATGACCAGCCATCCCCGGGATATGTCGGAAGAAGTAATCCGAACGGTGGCGCAGGGGACGCATCTGTGTGAGCATTTCCATGTGGCGCTTCAGAGCGGCAGCAGCCGGATCTTAAAAGCCATGAACCGGGGTTACACACGGGAACGGTTCCTTGCATTGGTGAAGACGATACGTAAATACATTCCCCAGGCTTCCATTACCACAGATATCATTGTAGGGTTTCCCGGCGAAACGGATGAGGATTTTGCCGAGACCTGCAGTCTGGTGGAAGAGGTGGGCTTTGATTCCGCTTTTACCTTTATTTATTCCAAACGCAGCGGCACTCCGGCCGCCCGGATGCAGGACCAGATTCCGGATGACGTGAAGCACGCCAGGCTGCAGAAACTGATGGATGTGCAGAACCGGCAGTCCCTGTGTATCAATAAGCGTTTGGTGGGGCAGACGGTAGAAGTGATGGCGGAAGGTCCTACGGAAAAGCATCCGGAGACCTGGAGCGGCCGTACCCGGGGCAACAAACTGGTGCTGTGGCAGCAGAACATTGACGCATCGGATAAGGCTGTGGCAAATCCTGTGAATTTGCCTGACGATTCAGCTTCTGCCAACGTTTCTGTAAAAGGTACGGAAGAGGGAAGCAACCTTCCCATTCGTCCCGGGCAACTGGTGAAGATTCAGATTGAAAGCGCCCAGACCTGGCTGGTGAAAGGGAAAAGAGTCCGTTAGTTTCATGCAGTATTGTTTTTGAATATCCGGTTTGCGGTTATGTGTAATCTGCAAACATAGTTTTAGAAGATGAAATCCGAAATGTAATGTCCGTTACGGACGATGCAGGAGGAACTATGCCCAATGAATTAACGCCGATGATGCAGCAGTATCTCGATTTCAAAAATCAATACCGGGATGAATTGCTGTTCTATCGCAGCGGCGATTTTTATGAACTGTTTTTTGAGGACGCCAAAACTGCCTCAAGGGAACTGGGACTGACGCTGACAGGCCGCAACGGGGGTCTGGAAGAACGGATACCCATGTGCGGCGTGCCGTATCATTCGGTGGAACCCTATATTGCGAAGTTGATTAAAAAAGGCTTTCGCGTTGCCATCTGTGAACAGATGGAAGACCCGAAGCTGGCAAAGGGTCTGGTCAAACGGGAGGTCATTCGGGTAATCACCCCCGGTACCGCTTTAAATGAGGCGCTGCTGGAAGAGTCCGGCAACCGGTATCTGGTGTATCTGCAGGAAGACGACGGTGTACTGTGTATGGCCCTGGCGGATGTTTCCACCGGGGAATGCCGCTGGTACACGGCCAACGGTAGTGAACGGCTGATCTCTGTGGAAGAACAGCTCTTCCGCCTGCAGCCTTCGGAAATCGTATTGAAAAGCGGCATAGACCAGTGGGACGCGCTGGAAAACTGGCTGAAATCGAAACTGACAGACTGTCTCTATTCGTTTTATGAACCGGCTAAAGAACCGGAAGATTATGTCAAACTGCATTTCGGTACGCTGGAACTGGATCCTCTGGTCCGGTCCACGGTGCAGAACCTGCTGGCCTATCTTCATGAGACCATGATGACGGATCTGTCCCAGATCAACCGGTTGGAGAGGATTACCACGGAACAGTTCATGAATCTGGACGCCACGGCCATCCGGAATCTGGAACTGATCAAGAACATGCGTGACGGCAGCAAGCGGGGCACGTTGCTGGACATTTTGGATTTTACGGGAACTTCCATGGGCTCCCGCTGTCTGAAAAACTGGATCGAGTGCCCGCTGCTGGATATTGTAAAGATTCGGGAACGGCAGGACGCGGTGGAAGAACTGGTACTGAATCCCGCCCTCCGGGACAGTCTGCAGGAAAGTTTAAAAGAAGTTTTTGATTTGGAACGCATCCTTTCCCGTCTGGAAGTGGGCAGCGCTAACGCCCGGGATCTGGTGAGCCTGCGGGCGTCTCTGGCCGCATTGCCGGCGTTGAAAGAAAAACTGCAGGGCGCGAAATCCGGGTTGCTACAAAAATTATCAGCCAGCATCCACATGCACCGGGAAATCCATGATACCCTGGAAGCGGCCATTGTGGACGAACCGCCCTTTACCGTCAGGGAAGGCGGTATGATCAAAGACGGTTACGACCTGGAACTGGACGAACTCCACGACATTGCCCGGAATAATTCCCAGTGGATGGCAAACTTTGAACAGAAGATCAAAGAGTCAACCGGTATAAAAACCTTAAAAGTCGGCTTCAATAAAGTATTCGGCTATTATATCGAAGTCAGCAAGGGCCAGACGTCCGCCGTGCCGCCGGAATTTGTGCGGAAACAGACGCTGGTCAATGCGGAGCGCTATATCGTTCCGGAACTGAAAGATTTTGAGAACAAGATTTTAAGCGCCAAGGAAAAAATCGAATCCCTGGAGTATTATCTGTTTAATAAGATCCGGGACGAGATCCGGAAAGATATTCCGGAAATCCAGGACACGGCCCATGCCCTGGCCCGTCTGGATGTGCTGGCCGCATTAGCCCTGGCGGCGTTTAAATATGATTATCACCGGCCGGAACTGAACAACCGGGGGGAAATCCGGATTTTAGACGGTCGTCATCCCGTAGTGGAGCGGCTGCTGGACAAGGAAATCTTTGTACCGAACAATGTAACTTTGAATTCTGCCGATGAACGGATGGTGATCATCACCGGGCCCAACATGGCGGGGAAATCCACTTATATGCGGCAGGTTGCCCTTTTGGTGCTGATGACCCAGATGGGCAGTTTTATTCCGGCCCGGAGCGCGGATATCTGCGCGGTGGACCGTATCTTTACCCGGGTTGGGGCCAGCGATGACCTGGCTACCGGGCAGAGCACGTTTATGGTGGAAATGAACGAAGTGGCCCAGATTTTAAAATACGCCACGAAGAACTCCCTGATCATCCTGGACGAAGTGGGCCGGGGTACCAGCACCTACGACGGCATGTCCATTGCCCGGGCGGTGATGGAATACATCCAGACAAAAATTAAAGCGAAAACGTTGTTTGCCACGCATTACCACGAACTGATCACCATGGAAGATGTGCTGGAAGGGATTAAAAATTATTCCGTTGCCATTAAGGAACGGGGCAACGATATCGTCTTCCTGCGGCGCATCATCCGGGGCGGCACGGACCGGAGCTACGGCGTGCACGTGGCCCGGCTGGCAGGACTGCCCAAAAAAGTTATTGAACGGGCAGATGAAATACTGGAAGAGTACGACCGGAACAAAGGTTTTATCTGCGACGGAACTGCAACCTGCAACAGTGGCGGCGCCGCGCAAAATTCTGTAAAAGAAGAACCTGCCGATCTTGGCATGGGTTCCCTGTTTACAAGCGCCCTGCAGTCGGAACTGCTGCAACTGGACGTAATGAGCATGACGCCCATTGAAGCATTGAACGAGTTGTATAAACTGCAGCAGGAAGCGAAAAAGGAAAGCGGTGTGGTGTGACAGCCAATAACCTTTTGTGTTGCCGCTATAAGGTGGCATGAACAGTAATATGTAATTTAGTCATTGTTGATTTTGCCGTCTGCCGAGGACGGTGGAATGGAGTGAGGTATGCTTCAGGAACGGGAAGTCCGCTTGCTGGATACCAATACGTCGAACCAGATTGCGGCCGGCGAGGTGGTGGAAAAGCCTGCTTCGGTGGTAAAGGAACTGGTGGAGAACGCATTGGACGCCGGGGCGGACAGCATAGAAGTGACGATTTTTGAAGGCGGCACGGAATATATCCGGGTAGCCGATAACGGCTGCGGCATGACGGAGCAGAACGCCCGCATGGCGTTACAGCGTCATGCAACCAGCAAGATCCGTGAAGTGGACGACCTTCGCAGCCTCCACACCCTGGGGTTCCGGGGGGAAGCACTTCCCAGTATCGCTTCGGTGTCCCGGTTTGAACTGTTGACCAGACCGCAGCAGGAAGAACTGGCCACTTCTATTAAAGTGAATGGCGGTGAAGAGGAAGAATGCATTCAGACCGGCGGACCTGCAGGGACTGCGGTTATCGTTAAAGATTTATTCTATAACGTACCGGCCCGCCGCAAATTTCTGAAAACGGTATCCACCGAAGGCCGTTATATTACGGAAATGCTGACACGCATCGCCCTGGCCCGGCCGGATGTACGGTTCAAACTGACCAGCAACGATAAAGAAGTGCTGGTGACTCCCGGACTGGGCAATCTGAAAGACACGATTACCGCACTGTACGGGAAAAAAGTTTCAGACGATCTGCTGCCGGTAAAACTGGACGGTGTGTTTGCCGGTATTTTGGTACAGGGATTTATCGGCAAGCCCACGCTGCTGAAAGGTACCCGGGGCTGGCAGACCATTCTGGTAAATGGCCGCAGCATCAGCAATCTGATGATCAGCAAGGCCATCGAGCATGCCTATCAGTCCCAGATACCCAAGCGGGGGTTTGCCTTTGCCGTGCTGGATATCCAGGTTGACCCGGCTACCATCGACGTGAATGTGCATCCCCAGAAAAGTGAAATCAAGTTCAGTGACGAAAGCGCTATATATAAAGCGGTCTTCCGTGCCCTGACCGATGCGCTGACAAAGCCGATGCATGCGGAACAGGAAAAGAGTTTGCAGGAACAGAACCGGCAGGCTTTGGCAGCGGTACTGGAACGGGCGGAAAAAGGAAATGATTCAGCAACAGGACAGGGAACCGGTGCCGTACGCAATGAACCGGCCGGTCAGCAGACTATCTTCGGAGAGATAGCAGATACAGGGCGGCAGGGCCATCTGAACCGGGATTTCGGAGAAGACATAAATCGTTACGGTCATTACGAAAACAGGGAAACGCATTTCGGGAATCATCGGCAAAGCGGAGCCGCTTTTTCCCATCCCCGTCAGGAAATATGGAAACGACCGGACAACGCATACGGGGAAGAGTCACCGAAAGAACCGGTGTACAGTTTAGGCGAGACCCGTCAGCTCATGCAAGACCAGGCGCCGCTGCAGACAGACAATACGGTAGCGATGCAGCTTGCGGGTGAGGATACGCTGGAAACCATCTGGCCTATCGGGCAGGTGGACAAAACCTTTATCATCGCCCAGTCGGAAGACACACTGTATCTGATTGACCAGCACGCAGCCCATGAACGCATCTTGTATGACCGTCTGGTGCTGACCCACAACGATATTCCGGCCCAGCAGTTGCTGATTCCGTTGTACGTCACACTGCAGCCGGAAGATGTGGAGCTGTTGGAACAGCATCATGATGCGTTCTATAAATTAGGAGTGGACATTACCACAGCCGGGGAGAATTCTGTGCGGATTGCCAGCCTGCCCAGCGATATCAGAAATGAAGATGCGGAAGATTTTATCCGTGAAATCGCGCAGTATCTGCGGGACCACCGAACACCGGAAGCCAGCGAGCTGCGACAGGATGTGCTGCACATGACTGCCTGCCGGGCTGCCATTAAAGCAGGGGAAGTGCTGAATATGCGGCAGATGCGGCAGCTGATCATCGACCTGTGCAACACGACCCATCCCTTTACCTGTCCTCACGGCCGTCCCTGTATGATTGCCGTGACCAGCGATGAATTATATAAACTGTTTAAGCGCACCGGATTTGATCTGCCGGGGAAGAATGTACCCTATGACCGGTAATCAGAAAGGGTTGACCGGCAAATCATACATAACGTATTTAATGATGCTACGGTGTGCAAAGAGTATTCGTTGTTCGGTTTTTGCAAAACCATATAATAAATGGAACGATACCCTGCGACGTAAGGGAGACTGAGTTGGAAGCAGTGAAGTTTGCGGTAACCTGCAACAAAAATGATAACCGGATACTGAAAGAACAGGCCAGAGCCTGGGCGTTGCAGCTGCAGGTTCCGTATGTAAAACGTTATGATAACGGTTCTCTGGATGCGATGCTGGCGGACCATCATCTCGACGCGCTGCTGATTGCCGGAAAGAAAGGACCGCAGCTTTACTCACGGGAAGGCATGATGCTGTATCATCCGGGACTTGGAAAAGTCCGCTGGCAGCGTGTTGTGCAGCGAAACGAAACCGATAATTTTCTAACCGCCATGCATCTTTCCCCAGGTCAGCGGGTACTGGACTGCACCGTGGGACTGGCGGCGGATGCGCTGTTGGCTTCCCATGCAGTGGGAGAAACAGGGAAGGTTGTCGGGCTGGAAGCTTCGCTGCCGTTGTGGTTCCTTACCAGCCGGGGCGTAATTTCCTATAAAAGCCAAATCCCGGAACTGGTACAGGACCTGCAGCGCATTGAAATCATTCATGCAGAGGCATCCGCATTCTTGAAAACGCTGCCGGAAAACAGTTTTGACGCAGTGTATTTCGATCCCATGTTCCGTCAGCCTGTAAGGAAATCCTCGGAGATGGTGCCCCTGCGTCCGCTGGCGTTTCCGGAACCGCTAACGTTGGAAATGGTAGAACTGGCACTGAAGGCGGCGCCTCGTGTCGTGATCAAAGAACGCAGCGTGGAAATCCTGCAGGAATACGGCTGTACAGAGTTTGTCGGCTCGAAATACAGCGCCGTCCGTTTTGGAATACGAAAGAGACAGTGATGGTGCATACAGGAAACTGCGGTATAGTATGCGGTATAATATAATGTAAGCTGTTTGCAAATCGCACCGCCCGGGTGCGGTATTTTGACAGAATATGTCTGACGACGAAAAGGGGAAACCGACTTTGCCAAAAGAAAGAATAGTGGTAATCCTGGGACCGACAGCAACCGGCAAAAGCAATTGCGGCATTGAACTGGCCAAACGGTTCCGCGGGGAAATTATTTCCGGAGACAGTATGCTGGTTTACCGGCAGATGAATATCGGGACGGCAAAACCTTCCGCGGAAGAATTACAGATGGCGCCACATCACCTGGTGGACATTCTTCCGCCTGATGCGTCCTACAGCGTAGCTGATTTTCAGCAGCAGGCTGCGGAATTGATTTCGCAGATTACGTTACGGGGAAATCTGCCCATACTGGTGGGGGGAACCGGCTTGTATATAAAGGCTCTGCTGGAAGATTATCAGTTCAGCAGTGTGGAAGAAAACCCGGAACTGCGCCGGCAATTGGAAACTTTTGCTTCCGAACAGGGAACCGATAAACTGTATGCCCGGCTGAAAAAAGAAGATCCTGCCGCAGCGGAACGACTTCATCCCAATGATGTGCGCAGGGTGGTGCGCGCGCTGGAAACGGCATTATCCGGCGACCGGGTCTCCCAGGCAAAACAGAATGAACTGAAATATGATGCTGCTGTGTTTGGTCTTTCCATGGACAGGGATTTTCTCTATGAACGAATCAATCAACGGGTTGACCGGATGCTGGAAGAAGGGCTGGAAGAAGAAGTCCGGGCCCTGATGAAAGCCGGAGTTCCCACGGACTGCCTTTCCATGAAAAGTCTGGGATACCGGCAAATGGCGGAATACCTGACAGGCAAATGTGATTTCGCTGCCGCGGTTGACAACATTAAAAAAGGAACCCGTCATTTTGCCAAACGGCAGATTACATGGTATAAAAAAATGCCGTATATTCATTGGTTTACGGTAGACAGAAACCTGAACTATGAAAAAATTGTAACAGAAATGGCAGATATACTTGAGAAAAAAGTCAAAAGGATGTAAAATTTAAGATACTAACTGAATAAAAAAAGTTAGAAATCCGAATGGGATTCATGGAGATGGATTCCGATAGGAATGAAACGTGAATACAGCGAATGAAAAAATTATATAAAGAGAACGGTTAAGGAGACACTGATTAATCTGTGTTTCCTTAAAGAAAAGGAGCGTAAGAGCATGACAAATACAACTGGCAATAAAACCATGATGAACCTGCAGGACAGTTTCCTGAATCATGTACGGAAAGAAAATCTTCCGGTGGTGATCTATCTGGTAAACGGATTCCAGATCCGGGGGATGGTCCGGGGTTTTGACAACTTTACGGTAATCATTGAGAATGACGGGAAACAGCAGCTGGTATATAAGCATGCGGTTTCCACCATTTCCCCGGTAGCCAATATTACGATTATGCAGCCGGAAAAGGCCGAAAAGAAAGAGTAATGTGGCTGCAGAAGAAGGAAAACGGCGCTCCGGCGTTGTTTTTCTTTTTGCGACGGACTTGATGGAAAATCGGGGAAGGAGAAAAGGCATGGATTATCTTGCGTTATTTATGGAATATCTGCAGGTAGAGCTTGGCCTTTCGGACAATACCCGGATTTCCTATCAGCGGGATCTGCGGATCTTCTGCAAGGCGCTTTCCATTTCGGAAGACAAGCTGGCAGATGTGCAGCGTTCCCAGATTATCGGCTACATTACGAAACTGAAGCTGCAGGGCCGGGCGGCAGCGACCATTGCCCGGAAACTGGCAGCCATCAAAGCGTTTTACCGTTTTATGATTACGGAAAATTATCTGCAGACGGATCCTGCAGAAGCGGTGGAAGCGGGAACCAAAGGCGTGCATCTGCCAAAAGTTTTAACAGAGGCGGAAGTTCGCGCCTTGCTGGAAGCGCCGGACCTTTCCTCGGCGGAAGGACTGAGGGACCGGACCATGCTGGAAATGCTATATGCTACCGGCATGCGCGTTTCCGAACTTGTGACGGTGAAAACCGCCAGTGTAAATCTTTCCATGCGTTATGTGATTGCCTTCGGCAAAGGTTCCAAAGAGCGGATCGTACCCCTGGGCAGCGTGGCGGCGGAATATCTGCAGCGATATCTTACGGAAGCCAGAAGCAAGTTCCTGATGGAAAATGAAACGGATCCGGAAACCTTGTTTCTGGGGCTGGGCGGTCAGGGCCTGACCCGGCAGCGCGTGTGGGAGATTATCAAACAGTACGGCAGGCAGGCCGGAATATCCAAAACCATTTCACCCCATGTGCTGCGCCATTCTTTTGCCACACATCTGCTGGATAATGGAGCTGACTTGCGAAGCGTGCAGGAAATGCTGGGGCATGCCGATATTTCAACAACACAGATATATACGCACCTGACAAATAAAAGGCTGCGTTCGGTTTATGAGAAAGCACATCCGCGCAAATAGGGATGTGAAGAAAAGAGGGGCTGCGTATGCAGGATCAAAACAATTCCCAGGAAAGCAACAGAATCGGCGTGGGAATTTTTATCGTAATTGTTATCATATTGCTTATACTGGCCGGAGCTGCCGGCGTGTATTATGCTTCCCTTAAACAGGAAAAACCAAAGGATTTATCGGATACGACAGTTAAATCTTTTGATTTGATGGAAGAATCGAAGATGGTCCACCGGACTGTGGACGACGTATTGCTTATGAAACGGGAAAACTGGCAGCTGCGGGACACTGGGCGCAGACAGCACAAGGATCTGTTGGAAGTGTCGGGAGCCGATGTGGTCTGGACCGACCGGGAAGTCGCCGTAGGCGTGCCGGTGACGACCGAGCTGGAAGGAGCATCCCGCTGGGTACAGGAACATCTGCGAACTACCGATGTAAAAACTATCCGCGAAGAAAAATCCAAATGGCATGGGATGGAAGCCTGGCGGCTGGATGTGGGAATTGCGGTGAAGTCAGGCAAAGATAACGAGAGAAACTTTACAACGGATACCATATTCTTTTTCCATCACGGGAACCTGACCAACCGGGACAGGGATATTCCCCGCATTTCTAAAGAAGAACGCCGAAATGATGAGAAAAGCCGGAACAATGATGACAGAAGCCGGAATGACGACAGAAGCCGGACCGATGAAGGAAAAAGATAGAAGGCTTTTACTATGAACATGTTTAGAAACAGAGAGATCCCTGGTTGGAGGAATTTATGAATCCCGAAGAAGTAATGCAGAAATATGAAAAATACATCAATCCGTCTTCCACTAGATTGTTCCGTTTCATGGGACTGTCCAGCGTGGAAGCCCGGGCGGAAGGCTGGATCATCACCGATACGGAAGGTACCGAATTCATTGACTGCCTGGGCGGTTTCGGCATGTTTGCGGTGGGCCACAAACATCCGAAAGTTGTGGAGGCGGTGGAACGGGAACTGCACAACATGCCCATGTGCGGCAAAGTGCTGTTCAATGAACCCGCTGCCAAACTGGCGGAAAAACTGGCGGAAATCACACCGGGCGATCTGCAGTACAATTTTTTCTGCAACAGCGGGACGGAAGCAGTGGAAGGCTGCCTGAAGGTGGCGCGTCTGGCTACCGGCCGCAAAAAGTTCGTGGCGGCTCATAATGCGTTTCACGGCAAGACCTTCGGTTCTTTGACCGCCACCGGACGGGATATGTATCGCGACCCGTTCAAACCGCTGCTGGAAGGGTTTACTCATGTTCCATTTAATGATATCACTGCGCTGGAAGCGGCTGTGGATGAAGAAACGGCAGCCGTGATCCTGGAACCGGTGCAGGGGGAAGGCGGCATCAATGTTCCCGCTGACGGCTACATGAAACAGGCGGAAGAGATTGCGCATAAAAAAGGCGCGCTGCTGATTTCGGATGAAGTACAGACCGGAATCGGGCGCACCGGAACCTGGTTCGGGGTAGAACACGACGGGGCGAAACCGGATCTGATGGCGGTGGCCAAAGCCCTGGGCGGCGGCATTATGCCCATTGGTTCTGTAATTGGAACGGAAGCTGCCTGGAAAGGATTGATTGAAGCACCGTTCCTGCACACGTCAACCTTTGGAGGCGGGCAGATGGCCTGCGCCGCCGGGGTGGCGACCCTGCAGGTGATTGAAGAAGAAAATCTTCTGCAACGCAGCGCGGAGACCGGCGCGTATTTTAAAAAGGGTATTGAAGCCATTGCGAAAGAATTTCCCCAGGTTATTAAAGAAGTCCGCGGCCGCGGCATGATGATCGGTATGGATTTGACAAAAGAAGGCGCCGGCGGTATGCTGATGGCGCTGATGATCGACCAGCACATCATTGTTGCGTATACGCTGAACAACCCCAAGGTGATCCGCATCGAACCGCCGCTGACCATGCCGAAATCCGTAGTGGACCATGTGTTGGAAGTATTGCGCAGCTGCATTAAGCAGGTGGCGGAAGCGATTAACGATTTGTAAGGACGTAAGGAAACGCTGATTCATCAAGCGATTCTCTGGCGGTTTTTTCTCTGGCGCATGTGTACAAGAAAATATACAGCCGTTTAGAAAGGCTGGAAAAGGAGTTTATATGCCGTTTGTAAAATCTGAGATTGTGATCAAAGGCGAAAAACAGAAAATTTTTGATGTGATACAGGATATGGCTTCCTATCCGAAGTTCATGAAAAACCTTGTGAGCGTGGAAGTGCTGGAAAAAGGGGAGAATTACGACATTTCCCACTGGGTATCCAACGTGGACGGCCGGAAGATCGTATGGACCGAGCGGGACGATTTTTATCCCGAAACGTTTAAGATTACCTATAAGCAGACAGCAGGGGATTTAAAGAAGATGGAAGGCGCCTGGGAACTCGTTGACACGGAGGAAGGCGTTAATGTTTCCCTGGCGGTGGATTTCGAGTTTGGCATTCCCATGATCGCCGGGCTGTTAAACCCCATCCTGATCCGCAAGGTGCGGGAGAACAGTGAAGATATGCTGCAGGCGATAAAAGGAGAAATTGAAAAATAAGATAAAGTCTGTTATAATAGTTTAGCTATGTATTACCATAAAATTAAAAATACTTTTTGCCGTAGCTGAATCAGACAAAGCATTGGTATCAGAGATGGTGCCACGGCGTATATTGATGTGAGGAGTGTGTTTGTAACTATGAAGACCGCGTTGTTAATGACATTAATGACTCTGCTTCTGGTCATGGTAGGCGATTTTGCCGGCGGCCAGCAAGGCATGGTAATTATGTTGATATTTTCACTGGGCATGAACTTTTTTACGTATTGGAACAGCGACAAAATGGTGTTGGCCCAGTATAAGGCCCATCAGGTGGACGAGCATTCTGCGCCTGCCCTGTACGGGATTGTAAAACGCCTGGCAGAAAGGGCCAAGCTGCCCATGCCTAAGGTATATATCATTGACGACCAGGTTCCCAATGCGTTTGCTACCGGACGTAATCCGGAGCATGCGGCTGTTGCCGTTACCACTGCGCTGATGAATTATCTTTCCCCGAAAGAAATTGAAGGCGTGCTGGGCCATGAACTGACCCACGTCAGGAATCGGGATATTCTGATCAGTACCGTGGCGGCCAGTCTGGCCGGCGTGATTACGACGGTCTCCCGCTTTGCGTTATGGTTTGGCGGCGGCCGCGACCGGAATAACAACAATCCCATCGCGTCCATCCTGTTACTGATTCTGGCGCCGATTGCAGCCGCCCTGATCCAGATGGCGGTTTCCCGCAGCCGGGAATACAAAGCCGACGAAGGCGGCGGCGAATTATGTGGTAACCCGAACTACCTGGCGGATGCCCTGGAAAAAATTTTCCAGTACTCCACCCGCCGTACCATGCAGAATGCCACGGAAGCTACGGCCCACATGTTCATTATGTGCCCCTTCAGCGCCAAAGACATGCAGAAGCTGTTCAGCACCCATCCGTCCACCCAGGAACGTGTTTCCCTGCTGCGCCGGCAGGCGGAAGAAATGAAACGGCAGGGCAAACTGGAAAAATAAGTTCGGCAGATAACGTCTTTCGGCTTTCGGTTTGGCGGCAGTTGTTGTTATTTAATTTAACGGTGTTTTGTTATGATTCATACCGGACTGAATATCCGGATTGATACAAATTTGCAAAGTATAAATTTTTAAAGGAGAGAAAAACATGGATCAGAAATCATTAGTATTAGTTAAACCCGACGGAGTACGCAAACATTTAATCGGCGAGATCATTGCCCGCTTTGAACGCCGCGGCCTGAAAATCTGCGCGCTGAAAATGCTGGTTATGACCAAAGACCAGGCTAAATATCATTATGCGGAACATGTTGACAAACCGTTCTTCCCGGAACTGGAAGCTTTCATTACCGGCGGTCCGCTGGTTGCCATGATTGTGGAAGGCCCCAACGCCATTAAAGCCATCCGCACCATGATGGGCGTAACCGAT
The DNA here is from genome assembly GCF_902793885.1 of uncultured Succiniclasticum sp. Taxonomy (NCBI): domain Bacteria; kingdom Bacillati; phylum Bacillota; class Negativicutes; order Acidaminococcales; family Acidaminococcaceae; genus Succiniclasticum; species uncultured Succiniclasticum sp. Next base: position 6,904 of record NZ_CADBFF010000007.1, on the reverse strand, counting down.
CCGATCGAATCCACCCCCGGCTCTATCCGCGGCGACTTTGCGCTGGATAAAGGCGAAAACGTAATTCACGGCAGTGACAGCCCGGAAGCTGCAGAACGCGAAATCAAAAACTTCTTCAAACCGGAAGAGATTTATTAAGATTGAAAAGCTCAGACAATTTTGTCTGGGCTTTTTTACCCCGTACTCTCATTAAACCTGCGGGGATGTGATATTTTGGATCCATTTGAGAAATGGCAGAAATCATGTCCGTGTACCGTTACGGTACAAGCAAATTGTAAGGAGGTTATGAAGTATGTCGAAAAAAGCTGCAGTCTATACCCGTACAGGCGATAAGGGAACCACCGGGCTCTATACCGGGGAACGCGTTTCCAAATGTTCTACACGGGTAGAATCTTACGGGAACCTGGATGAAATCACTTCCGCACTGGGCCTGGCCCGTTCGCTGGTAAAACGGGACGACGTAAAAGAAGCTATATTTAATGTGCAGAAGCTGCTGATGTCCATGATGGCCGATGTGGCCAGCCTGAATCTGCCCCAACCGTATATTACGGAAGAGCATGTAAAACTGTTTGAAAGCACCATCGATAAATTTGACGCGATGCTGCAGCCCCTGAGTCATTTTATTATTCCGGGGGATTCGCCCGGCGCCGGCGCGCTGGATATTGCCCGCACCACCACACGCCGTGCGGAACGCCAGTTGTTGCGCCTGAATGAGACCGAACCGGTAAACCCGCAGCTGCTCATCTGCGTGAACCGTCTGTCCGACCTGTGCTTTATTCTGGCCCGTGTAGAAACAGAAGTGGGAGTGGAAAAAGAAAAATAAAATTACAGTGTAATGAATTAAGCCTCCTGACGCAGAGTCGGGAGGTTTTTTGCGGTATAGTGTTTAAGGAAACGCTGATTAATTTGTCTGCACGCTGACCGGTGCTTTGTGTGTTGGCAATTCGTGGTATGATTCAATCTCTTGACATGTTTTTTTACAAAATGATAAGATTGTCTTAATTCAAACAGAGAATTATGGTTTTCGAAAAGGAGGGGGCAACATGAAACTCTGGAAGAAAATTCTGATTGCGATCATTGTTTTATCCGCCATTGGCATTGGCTTAATCGGTTTCGGCATATTCGAAGCGCACGAGGCTTATAAGAATAAAATCGAGCCTGACATGAAACGCTATGTGACAATGACACAGCAGGAGCAGGACGAGTATGTGTTGTCCAAGCTTGAGCTTCTGTACAGTCTTTCCAATAAGAAAGACAATTCTTCGGAATACCAGGCGGCAATCAACGCACTGAAAACAGATCCTGCCGTCCGGAAGGCAGGCCTTGTCTGGGGACGCTCCCTTTGCGCGGTCATCATCACGAACAGCGATGACATTAAGGCCACACTCTCGCCACAGGACAAGGAAAAGTATGCAACAGAAGCTTTGGACTTCGATGCCAAAAGCAAATATTTCCAAACGGAAATAGAACGGGTCATGCCGAAGAAAATGTAAAAAGCAACATCATTTTTACGTGTACAATAGTGAATTATCCTGACAGTCGTGACAGATAAGTTAAACCCATGGTGAACAAAATGAAATTCAAATATGTCCGTATCCAGGGCAAGGCCTTAGCGAAGAATACAATGCACGCGAAAGGCATCTTCAGCATGTACTGGCAGATGATCCAGCAGGATGTTATGACCGGAGAGGACGCAGACCTTTTCCGGGAGATCGACAGCTGGTTTGCGGAAAACCTTCCGTGGCCGCCTCCCTGTAAAAAGCAGGAACCTGTTGTGTGCTGGTTCAAAACGGAGAATGCCGAAGAGATGCTGAAAATGATCCGGCCTGCCATGTGGCTGCTGGAACGGTACAACCATCCGTATTATGTTGTGTATACGAACACGCCGGGCGAAATCGTGTACGAGGATAAATACCAGATTGCGGCAAAAGCAGACGGGGTTCTCCAAATTGACGAGTTGCAACCGTCCTGGTCGCCGAAAGAAACGGAATGACAAATTCACATTTTTCTTATAAATGTATAAATAATGGTAGATTTTTCCCCGACAGTTTTGTTATAATAAACTGATAAGCTGATTATTACAGTTTGTTATCATAAACTAACAGGCTGACTATTACGGTTTTGTTATCATAAACCAATAAACGGATTGTTGATAAAGTAAGACAGCAAAGGAAGATGCATACGTATGGCTGGATATAAGTACAGTAAAAGTGCTCTGCAGGTTCTGGAACGTTCCGTAATTCCTTTTGTCGTTTTCCAGAGACTGGCCGATCGGATTGTGCCCCTTGTTATTTCCGCAGGGTTCTGTGACTTGTTTGCCCATACAAGAGAAGAAGCCCTTGCGCTGCTGAACCACGATATGTATATGAATGTGCATCCGGATGATAAGGACAGGCTCCTTGCCGAGGTCAACCGTTTTATTTCCGAAGGCGGAAGTTTAAATATCGTGTACCGGCTTAAAACAGAAAAGCGTAAAGACGATATGATCGTACATGTCCAGGGAGAACGGCTCGTTGCCGAAGACGGTACCCATCTGACTATCGTCTGGTTCACAAGCGAAGGCTTTTATTCCGCAAATAGTGTAGACCATAATGGGCTGGCCCGTTCCTTTAATGCATTGCTGCGTGAAGAGACCATGATCCGTAAGTCATCTTATGATGGTCTTACCGGTCTTCCCAACATGGCGAACTTTTTTAAACTGGCAGACGCTGCCCGGATCCGGAAGAAAGCCCTTATTTATTGTGATTTCTGCGGTTTGACCGGGTTTAACCGTAAGAACGGATATGCGGAAGGCGATAAGCTGATCCAGGCCTTTGCCGAACTTCTTGTAGCGTATTTCGGAAAAGAAAGCTGTTGCCGCATTGCCCAGGATAATTTTGCGGTTTATACCGACGCGGACGGTCTGGAAGCAAAACTGGAGAAGTTGTTTGAAGACTGTCATTCCCTGAACGGCGAAAATTCGCTGCCTGTGCGGGCCGGGATTTACGTGGATGACAATCCCCAACTGGAGATCGGCGTCGCCTGCGACCGGGCCAAGATGGCATGCAACGTGCACCGCAACAGTTATGTGTCGATTTATGAATACTTCACAGAGAAGTTGCAGGAAAAGGATGCGGTCCGGCAGTATATTCTGGATAATCTGGACAGGGCCTTGCAGGAAAAATGGATTAAAGCGTATCTTCAGCCAATCGTCCGTGCCGTCAATGAAAAGGTCTGCGATGTGGAAGCGCTGGCCAGGTGGGTTGATCCGGAAAATGGCGTCCTGTCCCCGGCCTCGTTTATTCCGGTGTTGGAAGATGCAGGACTGATTTACAAGCTGGATCTGTACATGTTGGACCGGGTTTTGGAAATTATTAAATTACAAATAGACGCAGGCTTTAACGTAATTCCCCATTCGATCAACCTGTCCCGTTCTGATTTCGATGCCTGCGACATAGTGGAGGAAATCCGCAAGCGGGTAGATGCTTCCGGAGTCGACCGCAATAAGATTACCATTGAAATCACAGAGAGCGTCCTCGGTAACGACCTGGTATTTATGAAAGAACAGGTAGAGAGATTCCGGAAACTCGGTTTTCCGGTGTGGATGGATGACTTTGGCAGCGGCTATTCCTCCATGGACGTATTACAGAGCATCCAGTTCGACCTCATCAAGTTTGATATGAGTTTCATGAAAAAATATGATGAGGGGGGCAATGCAAGAGTTATCCTGACCGAATTGATGAGAATGGCGACATCCCTGGGGGTAGACACTGTCTGTGAAGGTGTGGAAACCGCATCGCAGGTTCGCTTCCTGCAGGAAATCGGCTGTTCAAAACTCCAGGGTTATTACTACAGTAAACCTATCGCTTTACAAACGTTTCTGGAGATGGATCAAAAGAACGCCCTGATTGAAAATGAAAATCCGAAGGAGTCCGATTACTATGAAAGCATCGGGCGGGTGAACCTGTTCGACCTTGGGGTGATTGCCAGCGGGGACGATAATGCCCTCCAGCGTTCTTTCAACACGGTCCCAATCGCAGTTTTGGAAATTAACGGTGACAAAGCCAGATATTTACGCAGCAACCGTTCTTACCAGCTTTTTACCAAACGGTTTTTCAATTATGATATTTCAAATGATCCGCTTGACCTCAAGAATCCGGAAGGCGCAAAATGGTCAAATTATCTTTCGGAAGTTAAGCAGTGTTGTAAGAGCGGAAACAGTATATTCTTTGACGGAAAGGCGTCGGACGGATTCGTGTTCCATTTCTTTGCGCGCCGGCTTCACGTGAATCCGGTCACAGGAGCGACAGCTGTTGCTATGGCTGTACTCTCCGTCTCGGAACCGGATGAGAAGACGACCTATGCGGATATTGCGCAATCCCTTGCCGCCGACTACTACAATCTTTTTGTAATCGATCTGGATTCCGACGAATATACGGAATATTCTTCCCGAATCGGAGTGGAAGAGCTGTCGATCGTACGGCGCGGGAAAGATTTCTTTGCGTCGGCAAAGCGCGATACCATGACCCGCATCTATGAGGAAGACAGAGCGCCGTTTCTGGCACTGTTTACCAAAGAGAACGTTCTCCGTGATCTGGACAGACAGGGCGTGTTCACGACGACCTACCGCTTAATCGATACCGGAACGCCGATGTATGTGAATATGAAGATTACCCGGCTGCGGGGCGGGAACCGGCTGATTCTGGGCGTCAGTATTATTGATGCGCACATGAAGCAACTGGAAGAAGATAAAAAGCTGCGACAGGAACGGATCTCGCTAGGGAGAATCGCCGCCCTGTCTCCGGACTATATCGTCCTGTATACGATCGATCCTGTAACCGGTCATTATATCCAGTACAATGCGTCAAAGGAATATGAGAGCTTCGGCCTGGCAAAGCAGGGGGACGATTTCTTCGGCGACGTTGTGCGCGATGCTCCGAAAGCCATTGCTCCGGATGATATAGAGAGACATCTGCGTATTTTCACGAAAGATAATATGCTGCGGGAGATACGGGAACACGGTTTATTTATCCATAAGTACCGGTTGCTGCTGGGTGGGAAGACTGTACCGGCAGGTCTGAAAGCCACGCTGATCCGGGAAAGCGACGGAGAAAAAATCATTCTTGGCGTAACCATTGAGGAAGGATAAACCGAAAAACATTTGAAAGATTTCTTACATGAGCTCACAGCCGTGGAATTTATTTTCCACGGTTGTTTTTTTGTCTTCGTTTTACACAGCGGAAAAGGTTGGATAAAAACCAATGCAAAAATTTAATCAGCGTTTCCTTACTTTTGTTCCGGTCATGGTACTTATTTACTTTTCATTTTTCAAAAACTGTGATACAATATATAGCGAACAAAAGTTTTGATTAACGAAAAGTAAAAACAAATATTGCGAAAGAAACAAAGTTAAATCTAAATCGTATTGCATGAACAAATTTTTGAAATTGTTTCCACAATCTCTGAAAGCGTGTTTCGTATGCGTTCCATTCTGCACGTTGATATGAATAATTTTTACGCTTCCGTGGAGTGCCTGTACCGTCCGGAAATCCGCAATCATCCTGTGGCGGTGGCGGGAGACCCGCTGAACCGGCACGGCATCATACTGGCCAAGAACATGATCGCCAAAAAGCTGGGCGTGACCACCGGCGAAGCCATCTGGGAAGCGAAGCAGAAAGCGCCGGGGCTGGTGCTGGTGCCGCCGGACTACAAAAAATATCTGCACTTTTCCCGCATGGCCCGGGAAATTTATTACGAATACTCCGACCAGGTGGAGGCTTTCGGGCTGGACGAAAACTGGATCGACCTGACGCAGTCGCTGCCGTATCTGCACAGCGATCCGGTGAGCGTGGCCAACACGATCCGCCGGCGGGTGAAGGAAGAACTGGGCGTGACGGTCAGCGTAGGCGTTTCCTTTAACAAAATATTTGCCAAACTGGGCAGCGACTTGAAAAAGCCGGACGCCACCACGGTCATCCCGTACGAACGGTTCCGGGAAATCGTGTGGCCGCTGCCGGTGGACGATTTGCTGTACGTGGGCAAATCCACTGCCCGCAAGCTGGAACTGATCGCCGTGAACACCATTGGGGACCTGGCGCGGACGGACGTTGCCGTTTTACGGCGCAGGTTAGGGAAGTGGGGCGAGATCCTCTGGCTGTTCGCCAATGGCATGGACACCTCTCCGGTGCGGAAGATCAGCGAAAGCGAGCAGATCAAAAGCATCGGCAACGGCACCACCTGTCCCCGGGATCTGCAGACGGAGCAGGACGTGCGGCTGGTGTTTACCGTGCTGGCGGAATCCGTGGCGGCGCGGCTGAGGGACTGCTGCGTAAAATGCCAGGGCGTGCAGATCTTTTTGCGGGACAATGCGCTGTTCACCCTGTCACGGCAAAAGAAAATGGAATATCCCTGCTGCACTTCCGGACCGATCCTGGAAACGGCCATGGAACTGTTCCGGCAGCATTACCGCTGGCAGAAACCGCTGCGCAGCCTCAGCCTCTCCGCTATTTACCTGGTGACCGCCAACCGGCACATGCAGCTTTCCCTGTTCGATGACACGGCGGAACAGTTGCTGGTGCAGGAACAGATTGAAAAGACCATCGACATGCTGCGGTACCGTTTCGGGCACAACGCCGTGCTGCGGGCCAGCGCGCTGCTGGATCCAAAGCTGACAGGCTTCAACCCGAAGGAAGACCACACCATCCATCCGTACAGTTATTTCAGGTGACGACAACGAAAAAATTTGATTTATGGAAACGTGACGATTCGTCACCTTATTGTTGTTACGGCTTCTATGTGATATAATAATTCATATAATAGTTTTTTTAATAAAAATTTGAAACCTCAAATTGTGTAGGTAGTTATACCGCCTCATAGGGATTTAATAAAGACCTCCGAAACCGTTGAAAATAAAGGATTTTTCGCA